>CAYFUW010000081.1:0-8914 GCA_964346495.1 uncultured Dysgonomonadaceae bacterium | reverse complement strand
GCTTGTTCTATATAACTACAATTATATTTTGTCGCTTAGTAATACCTTATTGTCACTTAATACTTTAACAAATCTAACTATCAGCGTATTACAAAATAAACTCTTTGTCGCTTAACAGCTCTTAAATATCACTTAATATATTTTGGTGTCTAAACTCACGTCTAACAATCGTCTAAATCTAAAACCACACATCGCTAACAATCAGACACTTAAAAGCATTTCGTATCTAAAAGTTCGTCTAAGTCTCGTCTAACTACACGTCTAAACCTCGTCTAACATTCGTCTAAACCCAAAACCGCAAATTTCTAACAATCAGACACATAAAAGTATTTCGCATCTAAAAACCCGTCTAAGTCTCGTCTAAGTTTCAAGTCTTTTTGTTAGTAAGTCTCCAAAATCTATTCTTATCTGTCTCAATTATACCTTTTCTCCTTAACGATTGTAGATTATTTTTTATTTTATCTTTTTTTTGGTTAAGATCCAAACCATCTGATAGTTTACTGAGAAGGACACTCTCAAAATCACTGCGTACAGCTTTTTTAAAATTAGTAAGATAGTCAACAATTATTTTTTGAATATATTCATTTTCAATCCCTCGCAATTTCATATAATCATCTTTCTGCTCAGTAAACTCTGCCACTTCTGATGAAATATGATAATTCGGTTTCCTTCCTTCAATTAATTTTTTCTTTCTTAAAATACGCGCCTCATCATCATTTATTTCTTTTTGCTTAGCAACTTTGTCTAAATAAATTATCTCTTGCAAAGTTAAGTCAGGCATTAAAGCAACTTTTCGAGCGAAATTCAAATCGACAACTTTTCCGGTAATAGTTACGTGGACTTTGTCGTTGGATAAATCATAATCAGGCAATGGAAATAATTTACTCCTTTGAATGTTAAACATTTTTTTGATACCGTGTCCAATGGTATCAATCATATTCAAACTTACCATAGCATCGGCAAGAAAAGGATTTCGATATTTCTCTTCAGGAATATCCTTTATTACTACTTTTTCAACACTTCCCGGTATAAATTTTCCTGCGTTAGCAAAACTCAAATACCCATCTTCATTTTCTACAACTATAATTTTTCCACCTAAAGAATAATCTTGGTGAGCAATACAATTATTCAATGCCTCCCGAATAATATAATTATCATATTGATCTACCTCTTCAGGGAATAATGAATCCTTAATATATCGATATTTAAGATTTCGTATCTTTTTCTCAACCTCATCTATTGCTAATATCAGTGGACAGGAAAAATGCTCGTAATCCTTTTCTATATTATCTCTATCTTTTAGTATCCAAGTTATTTTAGCTACTGCAGGACTTAGATAATGTTCCGATACAGACTTACCAAGTAAAACAATCGCTGTGTTTGTTATCTTACTGTTTTTGGTAATTTTTGCTCTATTAAGAAATTCCTCGTCAGACCAAGTAGGAATTTCATCTTTCAACTTCTGATTTTTTTTGGTAAACTCAAGCCGTGCTTTTTCAATAGCTTTTGGATCTAAATCTGTAATATCAGCGTCTTCAATTACCTGAGCACTCCAATCTTCGGCAATAATTTGGCTTTTTATTGCATCATATTCAAAATCACTTAATGCACCTAAGCTTTCACCATCTCTCCCATAGCGATGCCCTTTCCAAGACATAGGTTGACCTTTCGGCGTCGCCGGAATCTCAAAGAGTAAAATATCCTTTTCGTTTCTTCGCACACGATAAACCTCAGTAAAGGTGCATCGCGGCGAAGTATGTTTGCTTATTTCTTCTTTATATTCATTTATCCGAAATAGTAGTTCCAACTATCGTTCTATCATCAGCAACTCCCATAATTAACCAAGCACTTTTCATGTTTTTAAGATTTGCCTCATTGCTCATAGCTGAAAAATACTGCCCAAGTTTATCCTTATCGAACTGTCTTTCAGCCTTCTTAAATTCCACAACTTCACTCTCCGTTTTAAGAGCTAAAAGCTTGTTAAGTATATGTTCAATATTCATATCAATAAGTTTTTAAGATGTTATTTTTCTATTCTTCCACGCACAATGCGGTTTTATAACCGCAATGTGCTGTGAGATAACCGCAATGTACTACTTCCTCCTCTTCTCCTTTGCCCACAGCGTATCTTTACGCATCATTTCATCGTATAGGCGGAACAGATATTCGAGCCGTTCGGCATCGCTGTTGAAAGGTGCTAGGCGGTAGCAACGCTCTATGGCTTCATCCAACTCTTTATGTGCTTGCCGAAGTCCACTCGGCATTGTTTCGGGATTGTAGAGCCAAGCCATAGTTTTCTGTGGAAACTTAGCGCGCTCATCCAATACTGAAAATACATACTGAGTAATGCTATATTTCTGCTTTTCCGATATTTCGGGAAACGGAAAAGTATTATAACACAGCTTAGCTGAATACCGATAACGTGTTTCTAACTTTCCACCCACAGCATCTACCCAAACCATATGCATTTTGGAATGAAGGACACCGAAAAGCCAAGGTTCTGAAGAAGCAACGATTAAATTTGTATCTCCTGCTTTATAATTCGAGCTAAAAAATCCAATTGGAATATAATCTCTGTTTTCTGAAGTCACTCGTGGAATTAGTATAAACTCGGAGTTTGGCGGTTGAGTTATTTGAGCAAAAAGATGTGGAATTTGCGCTAACTGTGGTCTTGATGAATTAATCCTTTCGTTATAAACTAACTCAATTCTCTCTTTGACAAATGGTAATTCATCCAATTCTTCTTCTGATATTCCTTCCAACCACAAACAATATCTTTTTTTACCATTCAGAAATTCATGAGCAGAAATCAATTCTTTAATCCATTTTTTAGCATTAGGCTCTTTTTCAAGAAAATCACTTTTTTCTTCTTCTGAAAACAACAAGTGTCCTCCATCAGCAGGCATATTTCCAAAGTTCATAGGTGGAAACTCTGACAAAGGTTGATTCCTACTAACTATATAAACATCAGAGCTATCCAATAAATAAGCATTAATATTTTTAACTTCCTTGCGGATATTATTGGTAAAAAGATATTTTGGTTTGGATGATTTATTGCGTAATCCTACTACAATTACCGTAACACCTGCATTTCCTATGGCATTATTAGTCCATTTGAATGATGTATGTGCAAATGATATTTCAATATTTTCATTCAAAACTTTTGGCCAAGTTAATGAAACTAATAGTCCCTGACAAATGGAATTGGTAGAAACAAAAGCTAACTGCGCATTGTACCCTTCAATATATTTTGCTCCTTTATAAAACCAAATGGAAACATAATCCATACTTCTATAATCCTTTCGGAAAACAATTTCCATTTCTCTTTTCTGTTCTACATCTTGATTTCTACTGCCTAAATAAGGCGGATTTCCAATCAGATAAATTTCATCGCCTTCATTTCGTGGGCAAACATCTTCCCAGCGTATGGTGGCAGCATTGGCACAAGTGATATGTCCGGCTTCTTTAAGCGGAAGTATCGGTTCGGATTTTCCTCGGTCCATCAGTTCTTCTTCAAAAACTATATTCATTTGATGCTCTGCCAACCAAAGCGAAAGCATTGCCACTTCGTGAGCAAAATCCTTTATCTCGATACCGTAAAACTGTGAAAGTGATATATTGGTAAAATGTAGAGTTTTTTCGCCTCTTTTTTCGGCTTCAAGTTCTATCAAGCGTTGAATGATTTTAATTTCAAGCAGGCGAATTTCTTTGTACGTGATAATCAGGAAATTTCCGCTACCGCAGGCAGGGTCGAAAAATTTCATCTTACCCAAACGACCGATAAGACGTCTCAATGCTTTTTCATTATCACGATTCTTTTCAAATTCTTCATAGAGTTCATCCAAGAAAAGCGGTCGTATCACTTTCAGAATATTTTCAACCGACGTATAGTGCATTCCCAATCCGCTACGCTCTTCGGGGTCTGCCACCGCCTGTATCATCGAACCAAAAATATCGGGATTTATCTCACTCCAATTCAGTTCACTGCAATTGAGCAGAATATTTCTCGATTTTCGAGAAAATCGCGGTGTGTCAATCTCTTCTCGAAACAATCCGCCATTCACATACGGGAAGTGCTGTACATAAGCAGGATGCACTCCGCCGTTGCTGTTTAGTTTTCTAAACAAGTCGTTCATCAGCGTATGCACGTTGGCGCCATCATCTCCGGTATGAAGTTTTAAGGCTTTGGTAAAAATACCTTCTTCAAAAATTCCCGTATCTTCGGCAAAGAAACAGAAAAGCAGTCGTGTCAAAAAGACGTTGAGCAAATGCGTGTGTCCCTCTTTCAATGCCGGATTATCTTCAATAAGAATGTCGTAAAGTTTGGCAAGTTCATAAGCTGCGTTTCTGTCGGCTTCGTTATTGTTGCTTTGTTTGTAAATTTCGCCACCAATCAAGGGCAGAAAGAATTCAAAATTTTGCGCAAGTTCTTGATAAGAAAATTCTTTGTTGTAGCGAAGTTTCAAGTCTCTTGCAGCGATAGTTTCATTATCGGTAAGCATCACGAAACGCGGATTTTGCTTTAAAATTCGCTCATCATTGGCTAATCTCTCAACTTCATACAAAATATTGTCGGTATCCGCTTTTTTAAAGAAAATCTTACCTTTATAAAGCACTTCTCCTTCCACTCGGGACATGTTGAAGTCTCCTTTTTTCAGTCGTGTAACCGAAGTTTTGGAAATACCGTATGCCAACAGAAAGTCGTAAATAAACTCATCGTTTATCGGGTTTTCTGTTAGTTTTATCAGATTCGCTTCTATTTCTTTTGAGGTCATTTGCAGGTTCCAAAATATGTGTTTTGCAAATTTAGCAAAAGAAAGTGGAATAAGATAATGGATTTTTAATAAAAAGACTTAGTTTTTTACTCTTTGTCCGTAATATACATATATCATACTATATGATTGGTTTAGTAGAAAATTTGATATTATATTTTCTTTTGATTTAATTATTTTATTTCTCCCAATTCCCTTTATAAATTCCCCAAAATTCCTACCTTTGTTTACAGAAAAATATATAGAAAAATACTTCCGTGAATATTCAAAATAAAATAGAGCAACTTGTTGCAGATTTCTACCCCGAAATTGTTAGTCACTATCGTTATTTGCATCAAAACCCTGAACTTTCGTATCAGGAAGAGAATACGGCACGATATATTTCCGATTTTTTGTACAAAGAAGGAATTGCGTATCGATCAAATATTGGCGGGCATGGTATTTTGGCATGGATAAAAGGTGAAAAATCGGGTAGCGGAAAAACCGTAGCATTTGTTGCCGATATGGATGCTTTGCCTGTTCACGAAAAGAACGATATTTCTTATAAATCGCAAGTTGAAGGCGTGATGCATGCTTGCGGACACGATTCGCATACCGCTTCATTAATGGGAGCTGCAAAAATAGTAAATTCGTTGAGGAGCGAATTTTGTGGAACAGCACTATTTCTGTTTCAACCCGGAGAAGAGAAATCGCCGGGTGGAGCCGATTTGATGTTGAAAGAAGGTGTTTTTAAGGACTTTGCGCCCGATTTTATCGTTAAACAACACGCCTACGCTGACTTGCCCGCAGGAAAAGTGGCTTTTCAAACGGGAACGGTTATGGCATCGGCAGATGAAGTGCATATAAAGGTGAAAGGGCAGGGCGGACACGGAGCTTTGCCACATGAATTGAACGATACGGTTTTGGCTGCATCAAATATAATAGTTGCTTTGCAACAGGTGGTTAGCCGTCGTCGGAATCCGTTTCAGCCGATGACGCTTTCGTTCGGAAAATTTATTGCCGATGGTGCTACCAATGTTATTCCTTCGGAAGTTGTGCTTGCAGGTTCACTTCGTTGTATGGATGAAATTGAGCGTAGAAAAATGCTTGTTATTATTCCTGAAATTATAAAATCAACCGCTTCAGCATACGGTTGCACATGCGAAATTGATATGCCCGATGGTTATCCATGCACTACAAACGATACCGATACAACCGAACAGATACGTTCATTGGCTATTGAGTTTTTGGGAGAAGAAAATGTTACTGAATATCCGAAGCGTATGACAGCCGAAGATTTTGGTTTCTTTTCACAACAATATCCCTGCTGTTTCTATCGGTTTGGAGTCAATAACGAAAAAGATACGTGTGGCAAACTTCACTCTTCAACTTTTTTAATTGATGAAGATTCATTAAAAACATCTGCCTCATTATTTGCTTACATAGCGTTAAAATCGTTAGAAAAGTAATAATTTATCACTTTTGTGTCGCTTTTCTCATATAAATATTCTATTTTTGCAAAAAACAATGTAATTATCTAACAATTTAAAAGTAACACTTATGTCTTTTCATGATTTAGATGAGTTGGATGGAAAAATTCTTAAAATTATTTCAGAGAATGCCCGAATTCCATTTTTAGAAGTAGCACGTAATTGTGGTGTGTCCGGTGCAGCTATTCATCAGCGTGTACAAAAGCTAACTCAATTGGGAATAATAAAAGGGTCGGAATTTATTCTTGACGCGGAAAAAATTGGGTACGAAACATGTGCCTATGTGGGACTGTTTCTTGCTTCGCCTACATCGTTTGATACTGTTGTGCCCGAATTGGAGAAAATTCCGGAAGTTGTTGAGTGTTATTACACTACCGGTAAATATGATTTGCTGATAAAGGTTTACGCTAAAAACAATAAAGATTTGTTGCGTATTATTCATGGTCAGTTACAACCGCTGGGTCTGGCACGAACTGAAACGTTGATGTGCTTTAAAGATGCTTTTAGAAAAAAATTACCAGTCTCTTTTTAGCGATTGATAATTATGACTATATAAAAAGACCTGACAGGTTTACGAAACTTGTCAGGTCTTTTATCTTATATATCATTTTAATTAATCGTTCATCGAAATCAAAAACTCTTCATTGTTTTTAGTTCTGCGTAAACGAGTTAGCAAGAATTCCATTGCCTCTACTGAATTCATATCGCCAAGGAAGTTACGTAGTACCCACATTCTGTTAAGTGTATCTTCTTCAAGAAGTAACTCATCGCGGCGTGTACTTGATGCAACAATGTCAACTGCAGGGAAAATACGTTTGTTAGACAGTTTTCTATCTAATTGAAGCTCCATATTTCCTGTTCCTTTAAACTCCTCGAAAATAACATCGTCCATTTTCGAACCTGTATCGGTAAGGGCAGTAGCTATGATTGTAAGTGAACCGCCATTCTCAATTTTACGAGCGGCACCAAAAAATCTTTTTGGTTTTTGTAGTGCATTAGCATCAACACCACCCGACAAAACTTTTCCTGATGCAGGTTGAACGGTATTGTATGCACGGGCAAGGCGTGTAATAGAGTCAAGCAAAATAACCACATCGTGTCCACACTCAACCAGGCGACGAGCTTTATTCAGAACAATATCGGCAATTTTCACGTGACGTTCAGCATGTTCGTCAAACGTAGATGCGATAACCTCTGCATTAACGCTTCGTTCCATATCGGTAACCTCTTCAGGTCTTTCGTCTATAAGTAGAATTATCATGTAAACCTCGGGATGATTGTCGGCTATAGCATTGGCTATGTCTTTCAACAACATGGTTTTACCGGTTTTTGGTTGAGCCACAATCAGACCGCGTTGTCCTTTCCCAATCGGTGAAAACAAATCTACAACTCTGCACGAAAGATTATCGTCGTGTCCTTTTGTAAGATTGAATTTTTCGTCCGGGAAAAGCGGTTTTAGGTGATCGAACGGCACTCTGTCGCGAACATCGTCGGGATTACGACCGTTTATTTTATCTACTTTTACCAACGGGAAAAACTTCTCTCCCTCTTTCGGTGGACGAATAGGACCTTCAACAACGTCTCCCGTTTTCAATCCGAATAGTCTGATTTGAGATTGCGAAACATATATATCATCTGGCGATGTCATATAGTTATAGTCCGACGAGCGTAAAAAACCGTATCCGTCACCCATAATTTCCAATACCCCCGAAGTGGTTAATATTCCATCGAAATCGTAAGTAGCCTCCTTCTCTTTCTGTTGTTGAGGTTGTTGTCCTTTCGATTGATTTGTTTGTTGCTGACGTGGTTGAATTGGTGCCGGAGTAACAAGCTCTTGCAAAAGAGAAGTTTTGTCTTCCGTTATACTTTTGGTAACCTCATTCGTATGTTTACTATCTTCCTCACTAGCATGTTCTGCAACTACAGGTGGCAATGTGATTGGAGGATTTTCAGTTTTTCTGTCACGTTCGCGGGGTTTGTTGGAACGGAACACCAACTGCGTCGGCTTTTGTATAGTTGTTTCCGACTCTTTTGTCTTAGGTGCCTCTTTTACCGATTCATTTGTCGGTTTGGGATTATTGTCGGTTTTTTGATTCTGTTTTGTCTCCTGCTTATCCTTATTCACGTTTTGTGGTTGATTCTGTACAGGTTTGTTGTCAGATTTTTTAACCAAAACTTTAGGATCAGATTTTACCGATTTATCTTCTTTTTGGCTGGATGCAGCGGGAGTGCTTTTCTCTGCCGGTTTTTCTTGTTTGGCAGGTTGTGTGTTTTGTGTTTTCTCTTTCTCCTTATTTATAGGTTTTTGTTTGGGGTCTTGTTTTTTCTGTCCCTCATTTGAACTTAGCTTTTTAGTTCCTGCGATAGCTTGCTCATCAAGAATTTTGTAAATCAATTCTTCTTTTTTATAAGCATCGGGTCTTCTGATACCCATCTCTTTTGCTATAATTCGCAAATCTTTTGTTAGCTTTTCATTTAGTTCGATAATGTTATATGCCATATTAAATATGTTTTTACTTTCTAAATTGTCAGTTTAAATAGATGATAATATTTTTGAATCGTTTTCAATCCTTACATCGTTTTCTGCTATCCCGTAAAACAGTACGTAGTAATTTGTTTTATTAATTAAAAAATGATCGAGTGAAAAAAGAATTATGAAATAGCTGAAAGAAA
>CAYFUW010000080.1:0-9131 GCA_964346495.1 uncultured Dysgonomonadaceae bacterium | reverse complement strand
GCCAAGTTTATTTAATTTTTAAAACGTCCCAATTTTAATGGGACACTAGTGATTTGTAATATTAAAAGATCTAGCAACATCTGCTGGTATTTTAATATAACCTTCACCGTAAATTATATCTCTAGTATCTGTATGTCTGTAAACACCCCATTCTATATGTGTTTTTTTTAATTCTACTCTATAACTATCACCTTCTTTTGCCATGTTAATACAATATACAATATATTTATTTTGTAAATATATAATTATTTCAAGAAATATACAAATTTCTTTTCAAATAGCTTCATAAAAAAAGCGGAACTTCATGTCCCGCTTTTTCTCATATTTGAAAATTATTAAATGGATTTACTCTTAATCCATAAGAATATCCATAATATCGCATGCCGCTTTGGTTACCGAAGTACCCGGTCCAAAAATAGCGGCTACACCTGCTTTATACAAGAAATCGTAATCTTGTGCAGGAATAACACCACCGGCAATTACCACGATATCGGGACGACCAAGTTTTTTCAACTCATCGATTACTTGCGGAACCAATGTTTTGTGTCCTGCCGCCAATGACGATACGCCTAAAACGTGAACGTCGTTTTCAACAGCCTGACGAGCAGCTTCCGCCGGAGTTTGGAACAATGGTCCCATATCTACGTCGAAACCACAGTCGGCATAACCTGTTGCCACTACTTTCGCACCACGATCGTGTCCGTCTTGTCCCATTTTCGCAACCATAATTCTTGGTCTGCGTCCCTCTTTTTGAGCAAATTTATCTGTAAGCTCACGCGCTTTTTGTAGAGTCGCGTCTGATTTTGATTCTGATGAATACACGCCTGAAATTGTTCTGATTACTGCATTATAACGTCCAACAACTTTTTCGCAAGCGTCGGAGATTTCACCCAACGATGCACGTACACGAGCCGCTTCAACGGCAAGTTCCAATAAGTTGCCCTCTTTAGTTTCTACACATTTTGTAATAGCATCCAACGCTTTTTGTACTGCTTCGCTGTCGCGAGATGCGCGCAAGTCAGCCAAGCGTTGAGTTTGTTGTTTGCGAACCTCGGTGTTATCCACTTCGAGAATATCGATTGGATCTTCGCTCTCTAAGCGATAGCGGTTTACACCGACAATTGTTTGTAAACTCGAGTCGATACGCGCTTGTGTGCGGGCAGCTGCCTCTTCGATACGCATTTTTGGAATTCCAGTTTCGATAGCTTTTGCCATTCCGCCCAATTTTTCCACTTCCTGAATAAACGCCCAAGCTTTGTCAACCAACTCTTGTGTAAGCGATTCTACATAGTAAGAACCTGCCCATGGGTCAACTTGTTTTGTGATTTGCGTCTCTTCCTGAATGTAGATTTGCGTGTTACGAGCAATACGTGCCGAGAAGTCTGTCGGCAGAGCGATAGCTTCGTCTAACGCGTTGGTGTGCAACGATTGAGTGTGTCCCAATGTAGCAGCCATTGCTTCGATACAGGTACGACCAACGTTGTTGAACGGGTCTTGCTCTGTAAGCGACCATCCCGAAGTTTGCGAGTGTGTACGCAACGCCATCGATTTCGGATTTTTCGCGCCCATGCTTTTCACGATTTTCGCCCACAACAGACGAGCAGCACGCATTTTCGCGATTTCCATAAAGTGGTTCATACCGATTGCCCAGAAGAACGACAAACGTGGTGCGAAAGCATCAATATCGATTCCGGCATTGATACCTGCACGCAAGTATTCGATTCCGTCAGCCAATGTGTATGCCAACTCGATATCGGCAGTTGCACCTGCTTCCTGCATGTGATATCCCGAAATAGAAATTGAGTTGAATTTCGGCATTTTTTGAGATGTGTACTCGAAAATGTCAGCGATAATCTTCATTGAGAATTCAGGTGGGTAGATATAAGTGTTACGCACCATAAACTCTTTAAGAATATCGTTCTGAATAGTTCCTGCCATCTCTTCCAATTTAGCGCCTTGCTCTTGAGCAGCTACAATGTAGAATGCCAGAATAGGCAGAACGGCACCGTTCATTGTCATTGATACTGACATTTGATTTAATGGAATTCCGTCGAAAAGAACTTTCATATCTTCCACCGAGCAGATAGAAACACCTGCTTTTCCCACGTCACCAACTACACGTTCGTTATCGGCATCGTAACCGCGGTGTGTTGGAAGGTCGAATGCTACGGACAAACCTTTTTGTCCTGATGCAAGGTTACGACGATAGAACGCGTTTGATTCTTCCGCAGTAGAGAATCCTGCGTATTGACGAATTGTCCAGGGACGCATCACGTACATCGTAGAATACGGTCCACGCAAATATGGAGCAACACCGGCGGCATAGTTCAAATGTTCCATGCCTTCCAGGTCTTCTTTTGTGTAAACCGATTTTACCAGTATTTGTTCCGGTGTAATCCAATCGGCTTTAATCTCGTTTTTCTCAGCCCATTCCGCTACATTTGTAGGTTCCATTCCGGCTGATTTAAAATCGATATCTTTGAAATTTGGTTTCATATTATTTTTGATTACGACCGTCAGTTGTTAAGCTGACAGACTTTTGTTTTTATTTATTTTCTGTAATATATCTGTTTATATTCGCCTTAAACAAAAGGTGCAACGAAATTTGCCACCGATAACAAAACACTGAACATCAATACTAATTTCGCAGTATATGTATCGAGAAATTGTATTTTTGCCAAATCTTGAATGGTAGCTGTTTTCATCATCTTTATGTTCTTAACCGCGAATGGTAAACTTATCAATGTTAAAAATGCCAACGGATGCAATAATTGCAACATAACAGCAACTGCGATGAGCATATATGCAACAAGCAGAATGGTTTGATACATTACCTGCGCTCCTTCAATCCCTAAATTCATAGCTTGTGTGCGTATTTTAGCTTCTTTGTCTTGAAGCATATCACGAGTGTTATTTGCATGCAAAATAGCAACGATTAGCAATCCTGTCGGTGCAACAACAAGCAATATCACCCAAATTAACAATTTGGTCATTACATAGGCTGTTCCTAAGGCAATTCCCAGCCCGAAGCTTGCAAAAATAACAACATCACCCAACGCTACATATTTAAATTTATAATATAATGTAGCACTGATAACACCTACAAGTCCGATGAATAGCAATGGTAATCCCGTATTTATCAACAGATAAATTCCAATTGCAACTCCCAGCAACAGCACGACATATCCATAATAGAGTATGGTTTTAGGTTTGAAAACACCTGTAACAATAAGGCGAACAGGCCCTGTTTTTTCAATCCTATCCACTCCACTAATGTAATCCTGGTAATCTCCAATCAGATTTCCGGCTGCATGAAAAATTATTGCGCCAAAGAACGCGAGCATCCCATACGCCCAGTTTACTTCTGTAACCACTCCCGTTTTATACAGGTAGAATACATAAGATATGGCGATAAGCGCCGGCGAAGCCGATGCGGGAAATGACCATGGATGTGTTGCTATGAACCAGTATTTGAGTTTGGGCATTTTTTTCATTAGAACCAAGACACAAGACAATAGACACAAGACAATGGATAGAGTATATCTAATCTAACTTGTCTTTAAAGCCATTAATCATGGGCTGTAGTTCATTGACTTTCGTTTGTTTATCTAATAATTCTTCACTGTTTATATAATCCAAGTTACAAGCAATAACAAGAGCAGTTTCAACTTCAAACAAAGAGCCGATTGCCATTTCAAGAAATCGAGCGAAGTCTTTGTTGCTTGATTTAGCAGAACCTTCGGCTATGTTCAGCGGTGCAGAAACAGCCGCTCGGCGTGTTTGCGCTGTTAATCCAAAAATCTCTTCTTTGGGATACTTTTGCGTTAGCTGATAGATTTCTGTTACAAAATCTACCGAACGGCTCCAAATATCGAGTTTTTTGACATTATGCTTCATAATCTTGGTTCTTGTGTCTTAAGTCTTGTGTCTTGTATCTTGCGTCTTGAATCTTACTTCACCAATTTCGCATTAAACGCTTGAAGTGTTTCCAACACATTGCTACGAACATTAATGAAATGCTCAATTCCGTGAGCTTTCAAATCGTCCATGCAAGCAGGTGCTCCGGCAACTACTAATATCTCTTTGCCGCCTTTTAGCTTGTCGTAAGCTTCGGGTGCAAGAGTTGCATATTCGTCGTCGCTTGAGCAAAGAACGATAATATCAGCACCTTTTTCACGAGCAGCTTTAACTCCGGCATCGATAGTATCGAAACCAAGATTGTCGATAATTTCGTATCCGGCACATCCAAAGAAGTTGCTTGAGAATTGCGAGCGAGCCAAGCGCATAGCCAAATTACCGATAGTAAGCATAAATACTTTCGGAGTTTTGGCTCTTTCTGTAGCTAAGCGAAGTTCGTTAAACTCGTCAGCCAAGCGATAGCAATTTAGTTTTTTCAATGTAGGCTCACCATATTCACCTTTTGAACGACAAGGTTCAAAATCACCAAGTTTATCGTTCATTTTTTCTGTAAAGTTGGGGAATTGGTTTGTTCCAAGCATAATTTCGCGACGTTTCGCAACTGCATCTAAACGAGCTTTACCCGATGCGTTGATAGCATCTTGTACTGTTCCTTCTTTAAGAGCGTTGTAGAAACCAACTTCTTCTGTTTCAAGGAATAATTTCCATGCTTGCTCGGCAAGTGAAACAGTCAGGTTTTCAATATAATAAGAACCCGATGCCGGGTCGATAACTTTGTCAAAGTGCGACTCTTCTTTCAACAATAGTTGTTGATTTACCGCGATACGCTCTGCAAATTCAGTTGGTGTTTCAAACGCTTCGTCGAATGGACGAACTGTCAACGAGTCAACAGCTCCGATAGTTGCCGACATAGCTTCGGTTTGCGTACGCAACATATTTACATACGGGTCGTAAAGCGATTGGTTGAAGCGTGATGTAATGGCGTGAGCATTCATTTTCGCTGCACACAAACAAGTTCCGTCCTCTGCTGTGTTATCACAGTCAATATAAGGCGGACATGGTGGTTTATAAGCATTTACGATTTCTGCCCACAACCAGCGTCCTGCACGGAATTTAGCAATTTCCATAAAGTAGTTTGAACCTACGCCAAATTGAAATTTGATTTTCTTAGCCGCTGTAGCCGGTTCAATTCCGTTTTCGATAAGTTTTCCTAAAACCTGATTTCCATAAGATAAGCTGTAGCCAAGTTCTTGATAGCTGTATGCTCCGGCATCGTTCATAAAGTTACCTGTAACAGTAACACCACGATAACGTGGAAGTGCAGATGTAATTTTCACAATTTCAACTGCTTGTTCTACCCATTTTGGATTGTCCACTCCTTTTTTCAAAATTTGACGGAACGGATCAAATTCGATAGAACCGAAACACTCCATTAAGTTAAGATTTTGTGCCTTAACATAATCTACTACCAATTGCGCCAACTCAACTGAGCGTGTGATGCAGGTGCGGAAATTTAACTCAACTTTGTCAGGTGCAATACCTTTAAGCAAAGTAGCTAAGTTTTCAGCTGTTACTCCGTTTTTCGGAATATGAAAACCGAACGAAGTTACACCTTTATCCAACAACTCAACAGCTTTTCTGTTGGCTTCGGCAAAATCTTGCACGTCTATTTCCTGACGTACATACCATACGTTGTCTTTTCTGGTGCTGCGGATGTAAGGAAATTCTCCCGGTAAATTATTAACCGAATGAAAACCTTCAATGTCTTCAGCACGATAAAAAGGATTTACATTAAAACCTTCGTTTGTTCTCCAAACCAGTCTTTTTTGGAAGTCTGCTCCTTTAAGGTCGCGCGTTACAACTTCCATCCACTGTTCTGTGGTTACCGGTGGAAAATCTTGAAAAAGTTTTTCTCTTTGATTACTCATAATTTACTTCTATTTATTATTTTGAAATTATTTTCTTGATTTTAACTTTAAGATTTTTAATATGTTCGATTTTTAGAACAGACAAAATTACTACAAATTGTTTGTTTTTAAAAGAGTTTGTAGAACTAATATCTTAGTATTTAACAGTGTTTTGAATTTTGACGAAATATATTTGCACAAAAATTGATGATTTGAGTAAATATCTATAAAACTCAATGTAATTGTTGAGTCCTTTTTATCTAATTCCATGCTCACCGGGTGCAATAAGTCCATTGGAAATACAGTAAAATGTAAGTCCCGAAACTGTTTTTATTCCCGTCTTGGCAATAATATTTTTCCGATGTGTAAGCACGGTATTTAGGCTTATATGAAGTTCTTCTGCTATTTTTTTATTGGTATATCCTTTCGATATAAGTTTCACAACATCGATTTCGCGGTTCGAAAGCAACATAGGTTTGCCATTTTGAGAAACTGTTTCATCTATCATTTGCGATTGCAAATCGTTGATATCATCAGAATTAAGTTCTTTCAATTTCGGTTTCAGAATTTTACTTTGAAGTCTGTTATGTACTATCAAATCTTTTTCGAGACTATGAATCGAGAATATTACCGCATGGCACAAGTTTTGGTTATATCTCCCCGACACGTGTTTGATTAAAATAGTTTTAAGGTCGTGCAATAACTCATCGGGAAAGGCTGTACCGAGTTTCACCCCACCCTTGAAATGACTTTCAAGTTGATTTTTAAACTCTTCGAAAACAGATTGCAGTACGCTCAACTCTCCCTCATCGGACCCACTTAGTGCAATAAAAGCGTTCAAGTGCTTTTCGATATTCGGCACAAGTTCTTGAGTGTAGTTGTTTATCGCGTGCTTGAAATAGTCGGCAATAAGCGTTGCATCAAACAACGGCAAATCATTGTCTGGCAGGTAGTTTTCGTGCAGATAAACATTTAGCACGGTTAGTATAAAATCGGGATTGAGTTTATGCTCTTCACACAATTGACCAATAGTTTTATCACCAACTCCAAGTCTTATCCCAAATCTATTCAGGACAGGAATCAGCTCATTGTGTTCGGCAAGAACATCTGCCATTACGGTGTCGAGTTGTAAATATTGCACAGCTATTTAAGTTTTCTAAATTTGCTTTTTGGGTGTAGCTTTATATCTCTTACCTCTCTTCGATTTCTTAATAAGATGGTGTAGAGCATCAACCGGATGCACAAAAATCATTCTTGGTCCGGCAAATCGCATTACTTCCCGAATCTGTTGACGCATATCCTCTTTATAACAATGTATCGAACATGATTCGCAAGTAGGTTTCTGCTCGCCGAAAGGACATTTTTCAAGTCTATGCATCGCGTAGTTACTCAATTCAAAACAGTGGCTGCATAAACTGCAACTCGTATTATGATGCGATTTGCAATAGATACGTATCATCTTATTGACAACCCTTTTTTCGCCTTCGTTTATCATCTACTTCTCCAAAAGTTGTGTAAAAGTACTCTTTTTTTATTTTTTATGCAAAATAAAGTTTAACCTATTGCTGTTTTGACGGATGATTTAAGATGTATATATTTGTTGTTCGATTTGATTATGGTGTTTAAAACACATAGTAAACAATCAACTCAATTATGGCAGGAATCTACATTCATATACCTTTTTGCAAGACGCGCTGTATCTATTGCGACTTTTTTAGCACAACAGAAGAGTCAAAAGTTGATGCTTTTGCCGATGCGCTATGCAGAGAGATAGTTTTACGAAAAGAAGAAATAAACGAACCTATAAGCACAATATATTTTGGTGGCGGAACTCCTTCACAATTGCAACAAAAGTATTTTCTGCAAATCTTCAATTCCATAAAGAGTAATTTTCGGATAGAATCTGATGCTGAAATTACAATTGAAGCAAATCCAGATGACCTTTCTACAGATTATATAGAGATACTAACAACAATGCCTTTCAACAGACTTAGTGTTGGCATCCAGAGCTTTAATGATAATGACTTGAAGTTTTTAAACAGACGACACTCGGCACAAAAGGCAGTTGATGTTGTCAAACTTTGTCAGCATGCAGGATTCGATAATATTAGCATCGATCTGATGTATGGAATACCAGACCAATCGATGGAAGTTTGGAAAAATAATCTGCAAAAAGCAATTGAATTAAATGTTCAGCACATTTCAGCCTATCATCTTATATATGAAGAGCAGACCAGGCTTTACTCTCTTTTAGAAGCTAACAAAATTGTTCCAATATCGGATGAGTTGAGCGTAGAAATGTTCTCTACACTTATCTCCACATTGACTGCTCACGGTTTTGAACATTACGAAATATCAAATTTTGCACGCGATAAAATGTATTCAAAACATAACACATCGTATTGGCAAAACAAAAATTATATCGGACTTGGACCTTCGGCTCACTCCTATAACGGAAAAAACAGGTCTTGGAACAGATCTTCGCTTAATGAATATTTAGAAATCAACAACGGCATAATACCTGAATCGGAAATAGAGTATCTAACCAAATATCAACAATATAATGAGTTTATCCTTACCGGACTTCGCACAGTTTGGGGTGTAAATCTGGTAACACTAAAAAATAGTTTCGGTTATGAATTGTACGATTTTTGTCTAACAAACGCTGAAAAACTAATCAGGCACGACCTTTTATATATAAAAAACGACTCGCTAATACTAACACAAAAAGGCATTTTTATCTCCGACGGAATTATGAGCGACTTGATGTGGATTTAGCCAGATGTATGCTTAATAAAAATAGAAATAGAGTCATTAAAACTTACAGATAAAGACACAAAATGAATACTTAACAATTTTTCAACAAAATCGACACTTTTATATAATTCACTAATTTAGCATTTTACATCTCCATTGCACTTTTTTACATCTTATTTCTCCCGATTTCAAGGCTTTAAATCTAATCAAAAAGCGCATCTATCTACATATTATTATATGACACTTTTGCCATTAAACAGACAATAAAATATCCTTTTCTCCGGAAACAATTAAATAGTTTCAACAAAAATCTAATTTTCGACTACGAATTTTTTATATTTTTTACTCTTATTAAAAAATAATACCTATCCTTACGAGATATTTCAAGAGTTACAACAAAAAAGTCTCTTAAAAATTTATTAAAATCATCAATAAATACGCGTATGAAAAAAATTGTTTTACTCTTTTTTGTTCTTATTTGTTTGACTGCTTCAGCTCAAACAGATAAGGTAGAAAATAAACCTAACAACTGGACATTGGTTGGAAATG
>CAYFUW010000079.1:5887-9163 GCA_964346495.1 uncultured Dysgonomonadaceae bacterium | reverse complement strand
AAGAATAAAGATAAAACGGGCAGCACTGTAAAGCACTGCCCGTTTTTTAGTCTGTATTATTATTAATTTCAAAATTCCATATCGTTCAAAAAGTCGTCATTATACTTTTTGTTCAGCGAAATCATCTTTATTGCTGTTACAGCTGCTTCATCACCTTTATTTCCATATCTGCCACCCGAACGATCTTTTGCCTGTTCCATTGTATTTGTTGTAAGCAAACCAAAAACTACAGGAACTTCATAAGTCAGATTTAATTCGGTGATACCGTAAGTCACGCTTTCACAAACATAAGTGAAGTGCGGAGTTTCGCCTTGGATTACGCAACCCAAAACAATAACAGCATCAAGATCTATATTTTCTATCAATGTTTTTGCTCCAAATGTTAACTCGAAGCTACCCGGAACGTGCTCTATAATGATGTTATCCTTTGTAACACCCAATTTTTCGAGTGTTGCCAATGCACCTTCCAACAAGCTGCTTGTTATTTGTGTATTCCACTCCGATACAACAATGCCTATACGTACATCGTCAATTTTGCTGATTTCGTTCAAATCGTGAGACGATAAGTTTTGATATACTGTAGCCATATTTTAGTTGCCTTTTTGAAGTTGTGCAGCTTGAATATATTTCTCAGCTTCTTGTGCTTCGGGAGAATTGATATATGTATCTTTTATATATGTGAAAGTTTCGATTGCTTTATCGAAATTTTTTGAAGATAGATAAGCCAATCCCGCTTTTTTGTAAAATATTGGGCTTAACATTTCGTCAGCAGCTTTTTTTGCAGCACTGTTGAAGTGAGTGATTGCTTTATCTGTGTTACCCATATTCATATAGATATCGCCAATTGCACCTTCTACGGCAGGAGTAATCAGCAAATCACCACCTTTAAATTTGCTAAGATGTTCTAATGCTTTTTCATTATTACCCATTCTGCTGTAGCTGATTCCGGCATATGCGCGAGCCAAATCGGCAGTTTTTGTACCGCTATACTCTTTTATAATATTTTCAAATCCGATATAATCATTTCCATTGCCAAAGATAGCCAGAGAGTCTTGACGGTTTTGGAAATATTGTTCACCTTTGAAAATTGCATTTTGTGCTTTTTCTGTTCTTGGTGCTTTATACAAATAGTTGTAAGCGATTATTGAACCAACTACAACAATAATAGCTGCTAATGCAATTAGTAGTGTTTTTTGATTTTTTTCTAAAAATTTTTCAGTTGATGACAAAGCTTCGTCAATATTTTCAAAACCTTTTAGGGCTTTGTCCTGATTTTGATCTTTCTTAGACATATTTATAAATATTACTTGTTAATTTTGGGTTACAAAAGTACGCTTTTTTGAATGATAAATAAAATATAATTCAATAAATTTTCATATTACTGTTGTTCACCGTTAAACTTTTATCTAAATTTGCAGTCATATATATGTAGTATAAACTAATATATGTACAAATATGAAAACTAGAAAAATCACATTATTGCTATTATTTGTAGTTGCCAGCCTGGCTATTAGCAAAGCTCAACCTGTATTTTCTACTGTACCCGTTCAAAGTGGTAAAGTAGTATTTCAGCAATATGTATATGTTGAAAAAGATATGAGCGAAAGCCAAAAATTCACTGTTTTAAATCAATGGGGAAATAAAAAATATAGAGGTAATCCTTCATTAATCGGTATCAGATTCGATGATAAAGCTGGCAGTATGACTGTTAGTGCAAAAACCGACCTGGCAGTATCATGTGCAAGCGAAAAAGTAGTTATGACATATCGTTATGATGTAGCCGTTACCAATGTTGGCTGCATGTTGACTATCAGAGATGTGGCTTATCAGATTGGCAATAAGACTGTTTCTGCCGAGGAGACTATTGCAGATTCGGCGATTTCATCTGCAAGCGGTGCAGATAAAACATTGAATCAGAATATTCGAAATTCGACTCTTGCATTTTTCAATAAATTATATGATGAGTTGAAGGTGATTTACTGATGTAAATAGCACGATTTATAGCTTAAATTTTATAGTAATGGCGGAAAAATATTTTATTTTTTCGCCAAATATTTTGGTAGTAATAAATATTTTAGCTAATTTTGCGCCCTAATTGTGAGATTTTTTGATGCTGAGAATCTTAACAATAACAGATAATCATATAATATTACACATATACAATGTCTAAGATTTGTCAAATAACAGGAAAAAGAGCAATGGTAGGTAACAACGTTGCTCACTCCAATAGAAGAACAAAACGTAAATTCAACGTGAATTTGTTCAGAAAAAAATTCTATTGGGTAGAAGAAGACTGCTGGATTAGCTTAAACGTTTCGGCAGCAGGTTTACGCACTATTAACAAGATAGGGCTTGACGCTGCTTTAAAAAATGCAGCGGCTAAAGGATTTTTAAACGCATAAACCTTAGGAGGAAGTAGAAAATGTCAAAAAAATTAAAAGGAAACAGAGTGCAGGTAATATTAGAGTGCACAGAGCATAAAGAGAGTGGAATGCACGGCACATCAAGATATATTACTACAAAAAATAGAAAAAACACTCCTGACAGACTCGAATTGAAAAAATACAATCCGATTCTAAAGAAAATGACTGTTCATAAAGAAATAAAGTAAAAACAATTGAATTATGGCAAAGAAAGCAGTTGCGGGATTCCGCGATAAAACAACAACTACCGGACGTAGCCATACGAAAGTTATTAAAATGGTTAAGTCTGAAAAAACCGGAGCTTACACTTTTAGAGAAGAGATGGTTTTAAACGATCACGTACAAGATTTTTTTAAAAAATAAATCTGTTAAATATATGTAAAAGCTTCCCTGTGCCAAAACGCGGGGAAGTTTTTTATTTACTATTTGGTAGATTTGTAGTAATTTAGCAGTTTGGGTTTCAACTATTGTTTTTTTAGCCTTATAGTAAAAATAAATAACGTCAGTTCGATGTAAGATAAAAGTGTATAAATCAAGCAATAAGGTGATAAGGTATAGTTGTCTGCGACAATTATTGGTACTAAGGTATAATTGAAATAAATAAGGTTTTAATAATTATTTCTTTTAAACCTTATTTTGACACAAAAAAACCTTAATAGAAATAAAACAAAACCAAATCAACCTTATTAGCTTATTTATCAATTAAATATGCAATTAATTATATCAAGCTCACGTTAATTATCTATTAGAAATAAGGAATAGTATAACAATAGTAAAAAGCGCCAAAAGCCAAAAGCTAATAGCTAATAGCTAACGGCTAACGGCTAACAGCTAACAGCTAACAGCTAACAGC
>CAYFUW010000079.1:0-5787 GCA_964346495.1 uncultured Dysgonomonadaceae bacterium | reverse complement strand
GCTAACAGCTAACAGCTAACAGCTAACAGCAAAACCAGTAACAATCATCGTTTAAATAATATGCTTTATGAGTTTTTTTAATATTTTTTCGAGAGGTAAAAAAGAGAAAGAGACTTTAGACAAAGGTCTTGAAAAAACAAAAGAGAATTTCTTTTCTAAAATAACGCGTGCAGTTGCCGGAAAATCAAAAGTGGACGATGATGTTCTCGATGATTTGGAAGAGGTGTTGGTTACATCTGACGTAGGTGTTGACACAACGCTTAAAATTATTGATAGAATTGAAGAACGTGTTGCACGCGATAAATATGTCGGTACCGATGAACTTACAAAAATTCTTCGCGATGAAATAGCACAACTTCTTATCGATAACAATACCGACGACACGGAAGATTTCCATATCCCGCAAGATAAAAAACCGTATGTAATTATGGTTGTGGGTGTTAATGGAGTAGGGAAGACTACAACAATCGGTAAACTGGCATATCAATTTAAGCAGAAAGGATTATCGGTTCTTTTGGGTGCTGCTGATACTTTTAGAGCAGCGGCAGTAGAGCAACTCGATATCTGGGGCGAACGTGTAGGAGTTCCCGTTGTGAAACAGAAAATGGGTTCCGACCCGGCATCTGTGGCGTATGATGCGGTAAACTCTGCAAAATCACGTGATGCCGATGTGGTTATTATTGATACTGCAGGCAGATTGCACAACAAAATAAACCTGATGAACGAGCTTACGAAAATAAAGAACGTGATGGGCAAAATTGTTCCCGATGCACCGCACGAAGTATTGCTAGTTCTCGATGGCTCTACAGGACAAAACGCATTTGAACAAGCTAAACAATTTACTGCTGCTACTGAAGTTACCGCTCTGGCAATTACCAAGTTAGACGGGACAGCCAAAGGTGGTGTTGTGATTGGTATTTCCGACCAATTTAAAATTCCCGTGAAATATATCGGCTTGGGAGAGGGAATGGAAGATTTGCAAACTTTCAGAAGAAAAGAGTTTGTGGATTCCTTGTTTGGCGAATAGTTTTATTTCTGATATAAAATTTAATGAGAAACAGAGTCGATATAATTACTCTCGGTTGTTCAAAAAACTTGGTCGATTCCGAGTTATTGATGCGACAACTTGTTGCAAACGGCTATACTGTAGAGCACGATCCACAAAATCCGAAGGGCGATATCGCCGTAATAAATACCTGTGGCTTTATTGGCGATGCCAAAGAGGAGTCAATCAATATGATTTTGGAGTTTGCCGAAGCCAAAAAAGAGAATCGATTGAAAAAACTGTTTGTGATGGGATGTCTGTCGCAACGATATCTGGCGGAACTCACGGAAGAGATTCCCGAAGTAGATAAGTTTTACGGTAAATTCGACTGGAAAGAGTTAATTTCCGATTTAGGGAAATCATATTATAAAGAGTTTGAGTTTGAGCGAACACTTTCCACACCGCCACATTACGCTTTCGTGAAAATATCGGAAGGTTGCAATCGCACCTGTTCTTACTGTTCCATTCCGCTAATAACGGGAAAATATGTGTCTCGTCCGATGGAGGAGATAGAGGAAGAGATTAGGCGATTGGTTGCGAAAGGTGTAAAAGAGTTTCAGTTTATCGCGCAAGACCTAACCTATTATGGATTAGACCTGTACAAAGATACGAAACTGCCCGAATTGATTGAGCGGGTTTCAGATATTCAAGGTGTGGATTGGATTAGACTTCATTACGCTTATCCTGCACATTTTCCTATGGATTTGATGCGGGTAATTCGCGAACGCGACAACGTGTGCAAATACCTTGATATTGCTTTGCAACACATAAGCGACAATATGCTTAAAATAATGCGGCGAAATATCACAAAGCAACAAACTATCGATTTGATTCAGCGTTTTCGTGAAGAGGTACCAGGAATACACTTGCGTACAACTCTTATGGTTGGACATCCGGGCGAAACGGAGAAAGATTTCGAGGAACTTCTTGATTTTGTACGTGAAACCCGTTTCGAGCGACTTGGTGCTTTCCCATATTCGCACGAAGAAGATACTTACAACGACAAGCACTATTCCGACGACGTTCCCGCATCTGTTAAGCAAGAGCGAATGGATGAACTGATGGCTGTTCAGGAAAATATCGCTTCTGAAATAAACTCGGCGAAAGTAGGAAAAACCCTAAAAGTAATTATCGACAGGGAAGAGCCCGATTATTATATTGGTCGTACTGAATTTGATTCGCCCGAAGTGGATGGCGAAGTTTTAATAGATAAAACAGAATCGCTTACTGTCGGCGATTTTTACGATATAGAGATAACCGATTCTATGCCGTTCGACCTGTTTGGACGAGTAAAAAATCGTTTGATAAAATTGTAATATTGTATTGTTATGAATAATAGTGAACTGATTGCCGAACTTACCAACCGTCTTCAATGGACAAACGAAAATGTGTCGTTAGCATTGCAAGCTACGGCAGATACAATTTCGGAAAAATTATTGGAAAACAGAATTGTCTTTTTCCCCGGATTAGGTCTCTTTTGTACAGAAAAGAGAGTGGAAACTATTCATGTAGATGAGGCAACCGGACAACGATATTTATATCCGCCTGCAATTGTTGTCACTTTTTTCATGCAAAACAGTTCCGATTTTCAGCTAATTGTTGCAGCTAATGAAGTCTATAGTTTGGCAGAGGCTCTTTTGGCAAAAACCGAATTATCGCGAGAAGAGGTTCTTGCTTTTCTGAATGAATTAAAATACATTATTACATCTGTAAATGAATCTGATTGTGTTACAATAGACAATTTGGGAACTTTTAAATATTTATCGGGAAGTAGTGATGAGACATCTCAAAAAAATATCTCCTTTACGCCCGATGAGTCACTTAAAGATTCCGTAAACAAACCTTTTGCTCATTTTGAAGCTGTTCTTTTGCATGAAGAGTTTAATGCAGAAGGCATAGAGAGTGTTCAGGTTAGCAGTGAGGAAATCGAAAAACCTGAAAATGAGCAATTATTACAATCAAATTTGCAAAAAGCAGCAGAAGAGGCTTCAAAAGCTATTGAAGAAGAGGAGGAAGAAAAACAAGAAGAAACAGAAAATAAAATTACAAAACAACAAACTTTTTCCGGTTCCGATAAAAATAGAAGTGCAAGCAGAGTTGTTCTCTATTTTATAGCCGGAGGATTGATTTTAGCAGCATCCGCGTTTCTACTAACAAAAAATAGAGATAAATAACAGTTGCCTTTTTTTCTCATTTAATTTGAAAAAGATTGATTCATAAAATGGATTTTATAGAGGGAGAGATAATTTGCATAAATAAGCCTTTAAATTGGACATCTTTTCGGGTAGTGAACTCTGTTCGTGCCAGACTTTGCAGAAGATTGAGATTGAGGAAGTTAAAAGTAGGACACGCCGGAACACTCGATCCATTGGCAACAGGTGTGATGATTATCTGTACCGGAAAAAAAACAAAACAGATTGAATCTTTGCAGGCACAAGAAAAAGAGTATATTGCAGAATTGACGTTGGGAGCTACAACACCCTCTTTCGATTTGGAAACCAAAATAGATGCTCATTATCCGACTGAACATATCAGCAGGGAGCTAATAGAAGAGTGCTTACAGCAGTTTAAAGGTGAGATTGAACAAGTTCCACCAATTTTTTCTGCAGTAAAAGTCGATGGCAAAAGAGCTTATGAATTTGCAAGAAAAAAAGAAAATATTGAACTAAAACCTAAGTTATTGGTTATAGATACGATAGAGTTGTTGTCTGTGGATATGCCAAAGATAACCATTCGTGTGGTTTGTAGTAAAGGCACATATATCAGGGCATTAGCCAGAGATATAGGTGAATGTTTGGATTCGGGTGCTCACTTAACAGGTTTGATGCGTACACGAGTAGGAGAATACTCTTTGTCCGACTGTTTGGAAATTGAGCAGTTGGATGATTTTTTTGATTCTCATATCACAAATAACAATGGAGAAGTTAACTAATTTGCTCTGATTTTGAATCGATTTAATATCATGAATATCAATTAGTAATACGTAATAATTATATATATAGATGAAACTTTCACAATTCAAATTTAATTTACCTGATGAGTTAATTGCCAAATATCCGGCAAGACATAGAGACGAATCGCGCCTGATGGTGGTGCATAGAAAGTCTGACGAAATTGAACATTTGGTTTTCAAAGATATTTTGGATTATTTTGAAGCTAACGATTTTTTTATCTTTAACGATACAAAAGTATTTCCTGCACGTCTTTTCGGTAATAAAGAAAAAACCGGAGCAAAAATCGAAGTGTTTCTATTGCGTGAGTTAAATTCGTCACAACACTTGTGGGATGTTTTGGTAAATCCGGCTCGAAAAATAAGAATCGGCAACAAACTCTATTTCGGTGAGAATGAGGAGTTAGTGGCTGAGGTGATAGACAATACAACTTCTCGCGGACGTACGCTTCGTTTTCTTTATGACGGACCATACGATGAGTTTAAAGAGTTGCTCTTTTCAATTGGCGAGACACCGCTTCCGGAATATATGGAACGTGAGACAGAGGAGGAGGATGCGGAAAGATACCAAAATATTTTCGCTGCAAACGAAGGAGCTGTTGTTGTTCCGGCAGCAGGTCTGCACTTTAGTCGTGAGTTGATGACACGCATGAAGATAAAAAATATCGATTACGGTTTTCTGACTCTGCACAACGGTTTGGGTGCTTACAGAGATATCGATGTGGAAGATTTAACCAAGCACAAAATCGATTCTGAGGAGATGACAATTCCCGAAGAACTTTGTGAAAGAGTGAACAAAGCGAAAGATGATGGTCACAAAATCTGTGCGGTTGGAACTTCTGTATTGAGAGCTATCGAGACTACTATTAGTACTGATGGACACATCAAGCCGAGAAGCGGATGGACAAACAAGTTTATCTTTCCGCCATACGACTTTGTACTTCCCGATGCTTTGGTTACAAACTTTCATCTGCCATGCTCGCCGCTATTGATGATGACTGCAGCTTTTGGCGGATACGAAAAGATAATGGATGCCTACGAGATAGCAATTCAAGAAAAATACAAATTTGCCGCTTATGGCGATGCACTTCTGATTATTGACTAAATTCGGTTTGAATGCAGGCGAAAAGAGTTTTTTTGGCACTTGGCTCAAACTTGGGCGATAAGCAAAAAAATATTGCGACCGCTTACGAATATATTGAAAAGAAGATAGGGAAAATTGTTTCCCTATCTTCTTTGTATATTACAGAACCCGATGGTTTCGAGTCTGAAAATATGTTTGTAAACTCGGTTTGTGAAGTGCAATCCGAACTAAGTGTGTTTGAAATCCTTACAACTACGAAGCGCATTGAGAAACAGATAGGCAGAACATCTAAAAGCGAAAACCTTCAATATTCCGACCGTGTAATAGATATAGATATTTTGTTAGCCGATGATCTGATAATTAATACCCCAGAACTGACTATTCCACATCCACGAATGCATAAAAGAGATTTTGTTCTTGTTCCGTTATGCGAAATTGCACCGGAAGTTGTTCATCCGGTTTTAAAGAAAAAAATATCGGAGTTGTTGGGAGACGTTTGTGAGTAACTTATAGGACTTATTTGTAGAGGCTCATATCACATTGTACGATATAAAATAGCGGTAATTTTTAAATGAAACTACCGCTATTTGAATTTATGTTTTCTCTATTGAATGCCTAATTTACTATCAATTTTCCTACAAATCTTTCTCCGTTAATTATTACGTGTATGAAATATAAACCTGAGGGTAAATCGTGTATCGGTATTTG
>CAYFUW010000078.1:5112-9295 GCA_964346495.1 uncultured Dysgonomonadaceae bacterium | reverse complement strand
AAAACAACAGCAGTTTAAAACTGCAATAAATAAAACCAACAGCTATCTCTCTGTGGCGGAGTAGCTTTCTCTACACTGCTTGTATGTTTCAAAGCAAACAATAGTACGCAGGCACAAGTTTCCGCAAGCTCAAACTTGCGCCTATTAGGACAATATCAATAAAAAAAAGCCAACTATTTCTTTACGACTTAGTTGGCTTTTTTTATTATTAAAAATTATATCTAATCTTCAGCTCGTGTCAACTTTTCAAGTTGCAGAGTAATAGTTGTAGCATCGCACACTTCTGTAGGACCAAAATATTGCATAGGACCCGGATATACATAATGATTTTCCATAGCCCACTCTTTTCTGTGTTTATCAAACTCAGTAAATGGTACTCCCTTCATATCCACATACGATTTTTGAATAACCGGAACCATTTTGCCTTTTCGTTTTTCCATATTCATCATCATAGTAATAGGAATACCTCCTGCAATCCATTCTGATGGATGAGCAATTGTATTTTTTATAGATGCCATATATCCTGTCTTTCCTGCTGCTGCCAGCATTGCAGAAGTATAGCCCAATGCATAAGAGTAGTTGGCATCGAAGTTTGATGGTGCCACACAACGACCTTCATATCCGAAGAAATGAGTAATCGATGAAAATTTACCTTCGTATTTACCCTCTTTCGACCATTGCTCTAGTCGTTTTGAAACCATTCGTACCAGCAACTCTTCGGTTTGAATAAGAGATACAAGCACATTACCATGTGGGTCACGGTCTAATATAAGTTGGTCTGCTACGTTATCGGGTAACGATGAATAAAACTCGGAATTTCTCTTAGATAATTTGGCTGTAATATACTCACGCATATGCGAACCTTTAATTAAGCTAACATTATCGATATTTGCCAAAAATACATTCAACTCTTTAATAAGCTTTTTCATACGGGGGATAAACTCGATTAAACCTTCAGGAATAATCACCGTACCAAAATTCATTCCCTGACTGGCTCGTTTTGCCACAACACCGGCAATATAATCGATTATATCGTCTAAGGTACGACCTTTGGCTTCAACCTCTTCCGAAATAATACAAATATTTGGTCTCGTTTGCAAAGCACACTCTAAAGCAATATGTGATGCTGAACGTCCCATAACTTTAATAAAGTGCCAGTATTTTTGTGCCGAAAAACAGTCGCGCTGTACGTTACCAATAAGTTCTGAATATACTTTACAAGCACTGTCAAATCCGAACGAAGTTTCGATTTGGCTGTTTTTCAAGTCACCGTCAATTGTTTTGGGAACTCCAATCACTTGAATATCGGCACCTATCGATTTATAATACTCGGCAAGCACACAGGCATTAGTATTTGAATCATCTCCACCGATAATTACCAATGCCTGAATATTCAACTTTTTCATTATTTCCAATCCTTTGTCGAATTGATCTTTGGAGTCTAGTTTTGTTCTGCCGGAACCAATAATATCAAATCCGCCTGTATTGCGATATTCATCTATTATCTCCTCTGTAAGTTCTTTATATTCATGATCTACAAGCCCCGATGGTCCTAAAAGGAATCCGTATAATCTGCTATCTTTATGTATTTGTTTTATACCATCAAAAACACCGGCAATAACATTGTGTCCACCTGGCGCCTGACCTCCCGAAAGAATAACACCAACATTAATTGGTTTTTTTTCAAAAGTATTTTTATCCGATTTTACAAACTTAATAATCGGCATTCCATATGTATTTGGAAAAAGTTTTTTTATCTCTTCTCTATCGCTCACCGATTCGGTTGCAGCGCCTTGTTCGATACAAATATTGCCTAGTAAAACATCCGGCATTTTGGGCACATAACTAGCCCTTGCAATTTGTAAAGCACTTATCTTCATCTATATAATTGTTAAATAAATTTTCTTGTTAAATTGTGGTTTATATTTATTTTTTTTGAGAGCACAAATATAGCATTTTTTACTCAAATAATCTAATATATTTACGCCTATTGACTAAGCATTTGTAAGGCTGACTTAGAGATTGATAACAAGTTATAAGTTTATGTATCTCACACGCTTATAAATTAAAAGTTATTAATAAACTTTGTTAAGTTTTTGTTTCAATAAATTTAGCATATCGGGCTGCCAACTAATTATCTCTTTATTACAATGATTAATGCAAGTAAATTATTACTTTTGCATTGTTTTTAATACAGTGTACAGACAAAAAACAACCACACAAAATGACATATAACGAAACTCTCAACTATCTATACAGCCAGATGCCTGAATATCAACGCATAGGCAGTTTGGCATACAAACCCGGATTAGACAACAGCCTGGCATTGGACAAATTGTTTGGAAATCCTCATAAAAAATTCAAATCAATTCACGTTGGAGGAACAAACGGAAAAGGCTCTACTTCGCATCTATTAGCTGCTGTTTTACAACAATCAGGTTATAAAACAGGACTCTATACCTCACCACATTTGGTCGATTTCAGAGAGCGTATTCGGGTAAATGGAAAAATGATTGAGAAAGATTATGTAGTAAATTTTGTAGAAAAGTACAAAGATGATTTCGAACCCATTATGCCTTCTTTCTTTGAGCTATCAATGGAGATGGCTTTTCTATATTTTGCAGAACAGAGTGTTGATGTTGCCATTATTGAAGTTGGTCTTGGCGGAAGATTGGATAGCACTAACATTATTACGCCCGAACTGTGCGTAATAACCAATATAGGACACGATCACGAGAAATTTTTAGGAAATACGCTACCCGAAATTGCATCCGAAAAAGCAGGAATAATAAAACATGCCACACCCGTAATAATTGGCGAAGTTGACGATGATGCTGTAAAAAACGTGTTCATAGAAAAAGCTAACAAGGAAGATGCTCCAATATTTTTCGCGGAGACATTTTTCGACTATTTCCAAGCGGAAAGGAAAAACAATAAATGGATTTACGACACCAAAGAGTATCCAAATCTGAAAGGCTCACTCGGTGGATTTGCTCAGAAGAAAAATGCCAGAACGGTACTTACCGCTATTTCACAACTGAAAGAAATCGGATTTGCTATTCCAGACAATGCTGTATATGAAGGATTTGAGAATGTTGTTTCGTTAACCGGATTAAACGGAAGATGGCAAACAGTACAAAACAGCCCTAAAATTGTTTGTGATACCGGGCACAATTCGCACGGGATAAAATATATTGTAGAGCAATTGCAAAATGAGACCTACAACAAACTGCATATGGTTTTTGGAATGGTAGATGATAAGGATATCGAATCGGTACTGACACTATTACCCACAAATGCAACCTACTACTTCACTAAACCCTCTATCGAAAGAGGATTAAGCGAATTAAAATTAGCAGACTTGGCAAAAAAACACAATTTACAAGGCAAAACATTTGAAAATGTGCCAAAAGCGATAGAGGCGGCAAAAGAAAACGCCGACGAAAACGATTTTATTTTCATCGGCGGAAGTTCATTTGTTGTGGCTGATACTTTGCAATATTTCGGCTAACTACCAGATTAGCACAACCTGAAAGTATCTGTCTCTCAAATCCTGATCAAAACGCTCTCTGTCTGATGCTTCAATAATAAAAGTTGCAGTTGAGGGCGAACCAAGATTAAAATCACAACTTATAGTTTCGGTATAATTAGATACATAAGTAACACCATTTTCAACAAATTCATAATCGAAAACCTGCACAAAAGGAAGTGCTGTTTTTGAATTGTTAGAATGTTTGTAATATGCAATTACGGCACCTTCGTCAAATATTGGCTTTGTCAACTCCGGTAATTTCACATCGCAGTAATAGTAACCCTTATATGGATAAGCATTGCTAGGATACCAGGTCCAATGTTCTTTTTTAACTACAATATCCACTATTTTCCACTGACCGTTAAGTGAATTGTCAATCATTTCTTGTATCTCATCAGTGTCTATATGATTATCCACAAAACAAGAGGTACCCGTAAACATAATTCCTAAAAATAACAACCCTGTAAACAGAGCTCTGGTAAATTTTCTTTTCATTGCATTTAATTTTTTAATTCGACCATTTATAATTGTTAGACTAATTTTTAATATTTTCGTTTAAATATAAACAGAGTTTTTTGCGAAATATTATATTTAAAACAGAAAAGACTCTTTTGATACAAGATACAAGACACAAGACACAAGACGCAAGAC
>CAYFUW010000078.1:0-5012 GCA_964346495.1 uncultured Dysgonomonadaceae bacterium | reverse complement strand
CAAGACACAAGACGCAAGACGCAAGACACAAGACATCTCGTCGGAGGGATTTGCAATCCAGACAGAACTCAAAACTAACAACACAAAAATGTCTTTTTATTTAAAAAAATATTGTACTTTTGTTCAACATAGATATCTATATAAATCTATTCATCTTTTGTAATCAAACATCACAATGAAACAATATCTCGACCTATTACAACGAGTACTTGACGAAGGCGTGGAAAAAACCGACAGAACCGGAACCGGAACAATCAGTATTTTCGGTCATCAGGCTCGTTTCAACTTAAATGACGGATTTCCTGTACTCACTACCAAAAAACTCCATCTAAAATCGATAATTCACGAACTTTTATGGTTCTTAAAAGGTGATACAAATATTAAATACCTAAACGATAACGGCGTGAGAATTTGGAACGAATGGGCAGACGAAGATGGCGATTTGGGACACATTTATGGCTATCAATGGCGTTCGTGGCCCGACTACAATGGAGAGCATATTGATCAGATTTCTGAAGTGGTGGAAACTATAAAAAACAATCCCGATTCGAGACGTATCATCGTAAGTTCGTGGAACGTAGCCGATTTAAAAAATATGAACCTCCCACCCTGCCACGCTTTTTTCCAATTCTATGTAGCCGACGGGAAACTAAGCTTACAACTCTATCAACGCAGTGCAGATATATTTCTGGGTGTTCCGTTCAATATTGCATCTTACTCTCTGTTACTGATGATGATGGCTCAGGTTACCAACTTAAAAGTGGGTGATTTTATACACACGTTTGGCGATGCTCATATTTATTCTAATCATTTAGAGCAGGTTAAGCTTCAACTTTCACGCGAGCCGCGCAGCTTGCCAAAAATGAAAATTAATCCGGATGTAAAAAGTATTTTCGACTTCCAATATGAAGATTTCGAGTTGGTAGATTACAATCCGCATCCACACATCAAAGGAGAAGTATCGGTATAATAATTATTGCAATTTCAACACGAAAAAATGAAAAAAGAGAGTTCAAACCAAAACATTATACGAAAAGGCTACAGCATTATTGTTGCCGTTGACGAACATTACGCTATAGGGCGCGATGGAGACCTTTTGTGTCACCTGCCTAACGATTTAAAACATTTCAAAAATGTCACTTCGGGACACACCGTTATTATGGGACGACGCACCTTCGAGTCACTCCCGAAGGGGGCTTTGCCTAATAGGAAAAACATAGTAATTACTTCGGCACCTGCAGAGGATTTCCCGAATTGTGTTGTTTGCAGAAATTGGGACGAGGTTTTTGCCGAAACAAAAGATGAAATCTCTTTTATTATTGGTGGCGGAATGATATATAAACAGGCAATAGAATGGGTTGAGACACTCTATCTGACACGCATACATCATAAATTTGACAATGCCGATACTTTCTTTCCTGCTATCGATAACGACACATGGAATCTGGCAGATGAAGAAAAGAACGAAGCTGACGAAAGGCACGCCTATCCATACACGTTTCTCACCTACAAAAGGAAATAGATACAGTTATTTGATTTTATTTTAGAGAGCTTCCAGATTTAGTCGATTAGACGTGTCGAGCCTGCGTGTATACTCGTTTTTCAGAAGTACAGCCCGTCGCAAATCCAGGGATTTTGGTCCCGAAGTTTCCTGAAAGGCTTTCTCCGCAATTACTGCCCATTCTAATGCTCTTTGCAAGTCATCAATCATCTCGTATGCAAGAGCAATATTATTGGCAGCTTTTGCCTTCATTCTTTTATCTCGTTCTGAATCATAAAACGCCAACCAACTCTCCAATGCATTTTGCCACTGATTCTTTTCAGCAAAAGCAACCCCTTCTTTCATTTTTGCTTCCGATGAAATATAATACCATCTATCCTGCTTCATCCAGTAAGGTGTTAGTACATAAGACATTTTGTCTGCTGCTCTAACAACCAATTCTTTCATTGCCTCTTCAACTGTTGGAATAAAATAATATGGAGAATAAGCATTTCGATCCTCAACATCGAAACCATCCCAAAGGAGACTATCCCTATAGTGTACAGTTGGGAGTAGACCTTCCATAGTTGGCGCATAAACACGCAGGGTAGAGTTTAATCTGCCGAACAGATGTGCGGAAGTATATCCTCCTTCTCTATAACGTTCTTGTTTATACGTTTCGATACTCAAATTTTCTAACGATAATATGGCATCGCAATTGCTCACTTTGCGCAACTCAATCATATCTTCGGGCGAAATAGCTGATTCTAACCAAAAATTGTCATCAGTACGAAGTGGAACTTGAAGATGTTTTACTTCATCAAAAAACTCATCTTCTCCGAGAAATTGAGCCAATGCTTCGGTATAGAAAAATGCTAAACTATCGGAAGATGCGCTACTTTCTACAACTTCATTACTGCCGTAAAACTCTTTATAATGACCGTAATCATTCGGTTGCTTCACTGTGTTGTCCACCACCAATATGGAACGTATAGTTTTAGGCAAAGCTATTCTCGCAGGCTCACGGGTTTCTACAGTTATATATTTAATTCCGACACAACTGTTCAGAAAGAGCATAATAACAAGTGCCAACTGAAATATTCGAGATATAGATATTCTTTTCATATATATATTTTTTTAAATAGTCAATAACTTTTATGCCTCTAACTATGATTGAAAGAGATAGTGCAAATTTAGCACAAGTAATTTAATAAAAACAATTTTTTTATCTTAAACATACTAAAGACAGACATTAAACAACATTGTAATAAAAAACCTGACAGTTTTCCGAAAATCTGTTAGGTTTAAAATATTATAAATTCTATGTTTGCATAGTAGAGACGTCATAATATGGCGTCTCTACAATTCTCTGAACCACTAAATACGCAACACCAAAAATTATTTTTTAATAAAAATATGTCTTCCCACACCCTTATCGGTATAAACATACAAGAGATATGTTCCGCTACTCAGGCTAGAAACATTGATTGAAGTATTGCGCACATAATCAATGGGTCTATTGATAACCTCTTTACCCAACATATCGTAAACTCTTATTTTTTCGATAATATAGTCGCTATTGATATTGAGCAAATCAGAAGTAGGATTAGGGAATACATTTATATTTCTTTCAAGCTCGATTGCGTTAATATCTGTAGTACACTCATATGTTCCCGTAGTAGGAATATCTAATTCGTAAGTTCCGTCAGTACCCGGATATTGAACACGCCACTGTTTTGCTCTTGCATTCTGAGCATTAGTAGCCAAAACCACATCAATATTTACATCAGTCGGCGAAGAGGCAGGATATATCCAGGAAAAACTAGCTTGCGGAAGAGCACAATATATCTCATCCAATGCTTGAGTAGTAAAGTTGTTATGATAGCAGCTAAATGTTGTCAGATTAGTTAAATTGCTAACATCAAAAGATGTAAGTTGGTTGTTTTCACAATGCAGATAGTTCAATTCAGGTAGATTGGTTACAGTAAGAGCTGTGAGCTGATTGTTGTTACAATGCAACTCTTTCAGACTGCTTAATCCGGTAACATTTAGAGTTGTAAGCATAGTACTGTTTCTGCAATACAAGAAATTCAAATCTGTTAAATTAGTAATATCGAGAGTTGCAGAATTAAACTCATCAAAATATAGAGTTCTCATATTTGATAAAGTATATATACCTGTTACATCATCAAGTGAGTTAAAAAGATTACCTCCACACGATTATATTTCTATACCTGTTAAGCCTGCCACATCCAATGTTGTGAATTGATTGTTATTGCAATGCAACTCTTTCAAACCATCCAGATGAGTAGTATTGAAAGTGGTAAGCTGATTGTGTCCACAATATAAACGCTCTAAGCTTGATAAAGCACTTACATCGAGAACAGTCAAATTGCAATTACTGCAGTCGAACGATTTTATATTATCCAATGTTAAAAGTCCGACAATAGCGTCAGTAGAGTTAAGGGCATTACCTCCACAATGCAAGTTTTCCAAACTCGATAAATTAGTAACATCAAGAGATGTAAGCTGATTGTTATTGCAATGTAAATACTTTAAATCGTTTAAATTGGCTACATTTAAAGCAGATATTTGATTATCATCGCAGTAGAGCCTTTCTAAACTTATTAAACCGGCTACATCGAGAGTTGCGATTTGATTGTTGCTACAGTTTAATGTTTCAAGATTTGTTAATCCTGCTACATTTAGAGTAGTTAATTGGTTATCGTGACAATCCAGTTTTGTCAGGTTCGTTAAATTACCAATAACAAGAGACGACAATTTATTTCCCCAACATTCTAATATCTCCAAATTAGTTAAGGCACTAACATCAAGAGCAACAAGCTCATAGGTTTTATTACACGAAAGCTCTGTTAACCCAATATTATTACTCACGTCAATCGCCGATATTCCACCATACTCGTTGCTAAATCCGCAAACGTCTCCATAAATAGTTATTGTTACATCGTGGTCATAATAATAAACTGACATCCAGTTAGCGTTAAGAATAATGTCTTCAATATTTACTCCGTTTCTTACAATTCTAACGGGTGTGTTATTTGCATCAGCTTTTAAGCTCATAACCCCCGTAGTTGTTACATCAAAAGTGATGTATCTGTTCATATTTGCCTGTCCAAGTGCTTTACCAACGAACAGAGCCAATACAAGCGTTACCAATAATGTTTTTGTAATGTTTGTTTTCATTTCATGTTAATTTAAATTGTTGTTTTATTTAATCCTTTTTACTTTAAGAAGATAGTTCAAAACTCTTTCCTTTGGTCAACTACAATTTAAGACAAAACTTTTTAATTGCATGAAGCTTATTATAAGTACTTTTTTTCACAATAAGCTATATCAAAAGTTTTATCCCGGTATTATCTGTTATTACTAAAAACGTTTTTTATAAAAATAGATGATTGTTTTATCATGTTGAACGAACTGAAAGGCTATTTTACTATCATTATAGTAAGAGACTCGTCATTAGGCTAAAAGTTTAATTAGGGAAAAAATTCAGTATTTTTTCACTTATGAT
>CAYFUW010000077.1:0-9752 GCA_964346495.1 uncultured Dysgonomonadaceae bacterium | reverse complement strand
TGATATTATATATAATTATAAATTTGCCGATAGAGGTGCTCTTAATAGATTGTTGGAGAAAAAAGAAGGAGCCGATGAAATTATTATCGTTAAAAACGGAAAAATAACCGATTCATCTTATAGCAATCTTGTTTTTGAAACCCCAGAAGGAGAGCTATTTACACCAATAACTTATCTGTTGAACGGCACAAAGCGACAGTTTTTATTAAAGCAAGGAATAATTTCAGAAAAAGATATATATGTTGCCGATTTACGCCAATTCAAGAGAGTCTATTTTATAAATGCTATGCTCGATTTGGAAGATAATATTTTGGTAAACATTGATAATGTTTTGTAGAGACGTCATATTATGGCGTCTTATTAATTTGCTGAGTTTTAATATGTCATCGTCGGATGGATTTGTAATCTCAACTTTGCGAAAGTTGCTTGTTTAATATAACTTGGTTTATGGATAATACCACGCGAAAGGATTCGCGCGGAAGCGTGGATGAGTTATATTACATTGCTTTGTGCCTTATCTGTTTGGGTTTTATATAACTATAAATATTTTGCTACTCTGTAGCATAATAAAATGTGTATAGCACCAAATATACTTAAAAATATTTAGTTTTAATTATATAGAAGTACAGTATACCGAAATAATTTAAAATTTGCAGTTATGTTGTTTATTATCTGTTGGGCTTTGTTTTGTTACGTTTGTGCCTGGCTCTTTTGTAAGCCGAGATACCAATCTAAAGTTTTGCTTACCGCATTTATGAGTTTAGCTCTTACCCCATTAATTGCGATACCATTATTCGGAAGACGATAGTAATTTGTAATTCTTAAATGTTAATTTTTAATTTAGAATCTCCCACCAAACTTTCGGCAAATAGACATTTTTAAGTTCTGTGGCATTTTTAAAAAGCGGAGCCATCTCTTCATCACTAAAACCTGCAATACCGCATCCAACACGTGTTACAAGAAATATCATTTCCGGATGTGTGCGAGCAAATTCGATAAAATCATCCACATAAGGCTTTATTGCATCCAAACCGCCATGCATAGTAGGAATACCGTAAGTTCTGCCATGAAGTCCAACGCCTTCGCCCCATATGGCACCAAAACTTTTATGCGCTATTTTGGCTGCACCGCCACCATGCATTCCGTCCAAATTGCTTCCAAAAACAAAAATTTCATTCTCATCTAATTCTGTGATAAAATCAGGAGATATACGTTTTGAGTTGTCTGTTTTCATAAGTTTAATATATTTTCAATTTTCTTACTTTTACAAAAATAATCAATAATAGGGAATTTGAAAAAAGTTTTCAATTGTTGTATATTTGCAATTCTAAAAACAACAGTGTATAACTAAGAAATATGTTACTACAATACGCGAAAAAATATTCAAAACTTATTGCTTTGCAACTGCTGTTTGCAACCATTTGGGTGCTTTCGCAACTGGCGATTCCACGACTAATGGTGGACATTATCGACTACGGCATTATGGTAAACGATATGGAGCAGATTGTAAGTCGTGGTATGCTGATGTTGCTGGCAACTGTTGTTAATATTGTTTCGTTGGTGGTATCACTATATTTTCTGACGAAAGTAACAGCAGGTATATCAAAAGACTTACGTGGCGATCTGTTTGAGCGAATTATCGACTGGTCGAAAGAGACCCGAAGCGGCTTTTCAAATTCCACACTGATTACACGGACGGTAAACGACGTTAAGCAAGTTTCGATGCTGATTGATATGTCTTTACGCAAGATTTTTACACTGACTATCACGGTGATTGGTGCGGTAATTATCGCGTTTTCCATCGATGTGAAAATGACGTTGATTATATTAATCATTATCCCGATTATCTTTTTTCTTGCACTTAGATTAACATCAAAAGCGTTGCCAAAATATAGCCGCATTCGTCTGGCGATAGATAAGATGAATCAGCGTTTTCGGGAAAATGTTACTGGAATACGTGTGGTAAAAGCGTTTAATAAATCCGGTTACGAAACGAAAAAGTTTCAGGAAGCGACCAAAGAGGCTTGTCAGGCAAATGTGCAGGCAGAGTCAACAATGATGTTGCTGAGTCCGCTTGTCTTGCTTTTTACCAATGTTCTAATTCTCGTCCTGCTTTATGCGGGCGGTGTTCGGGCGGTTGTGGGAACGATTACCGTGGGTGCGCTGATTGGTTTGATTGAATATGCCATTATGGCTCTCAACAATATTCAGCAATTCGCATCGATAATTACCATTTTCCCACGTTCGAAAGTCTCTATTGATAGGATTCAGGAGATTCTGTCGAAAGAAGAGGTTTTGCAGATAAAAGAGACCACTGTGGGTGTAAAAGAGAACGCTTTACGATTTGATGATGTCGATTTCTATTATCCGAATTCAACTTCAGCCGTGCTGCACGATATTCATTTCGATTTGAATAAAGGCGAAACCAAAGCGGTAATCGGCTCTACCGGAAGCGGAAAATCGACTCTTGTTCGGCTGATGATGCGTGACTATGATGCTTATCGTGGTCAAATTACCTACAATGGTCAGGATATAACAAGTTTGTCAAATGCTGAAATAAATAAAATAGTTACGCATATTCCACAAGCTACTTTCTTGTTTTCGGGAACAATTCGTGAAAACCTACAAACGGGTAAAAAAGATGCCACCGATGAGGAGATTTGGGAAGTACTGGATATGGTGCAAATGGGTGATTTTTTCCGTAATACCGAAGAAGGATTGGATTTCTACATTGCTCAAAATGCAGTTAATCTTTCGGGCGGACAAAAACAGCGAATTTCTATTGCCCGTGGATTGATTCGGGATACCGATTTTTATGTGTTTGACGACTGTTTTTCAGCTTTGGATTATGCTACCGAAAAGAGAGTGCGAGAAGCTATTCGGGAAAAACTTTCAGACAAAGGCATTTTGGTTGTAGCACAACGTGTTGCAACGGTAAAAGAGGCAGATGAAATTCTTGTTATCGATAATGGAAATATCGTTGGCAAAGGAACACATCAAGAACTTGAAGATAAGTGTCGTGTATATCAGGAAATTATTACTTCACAAAAAAGTATAGATAAAGGGGGAGCCAAATAATGCAAAATTCTAATCAGACAGAAAAGAAGAGAGAAGATGGCTTGCCCGGTGTTTCGAAAGGGGTAGGTGGTGCAGGTCGCGTAGCGGGTTTGCTCACATCGGAGAGTGCGAAAGATAACAAGGGTGTATTTTTCAGATTGCTCAAATATGTAGGTCCTTTTAAGTGGTTTTTTATTACCGCTATCATCTTGACACTGTTGGCTTCGGGAGCTCAGATTTTTATTCCGCGCCTGATTGGGAATATAATTAACATTATCACATCTGTTTTTCAGAAAGATGTTGCGCTTGATTGGACAGCTTTCCGAAATTTCGCGATAATTCTTGTTATTCTCTTTGTCGTTCAGTTTTTGGCAAACTATTTTTCGAATATTTTATTGGTCAGAATGACACAAAAGTTAATCCGCTCTCTACGCAATCAGATGCAGGAAAAACTGAATCGACTGACCTTAAACTATTTTGACCGCTCATCCACAGGCGATTTGATTTCGCTGTTGACCAACGATTTGGATAATGTTTCCAATACTTTGCAAAGCGGTTTAACCAGTTCGTTAACTGCCGTTGTGATTTTGGTTGGAGTTGTGATTATGATGTTCAATATTCACGTTACATTGGCGTTGTTGGCTCTTATCGTTATTCCCATTTCTTATTTTTTGGTTAAGTTTTTGATTAAGAAAGCCAAACCGATATTTCAACGAAATGCCAACTTTGTCGGACATTTTAACGGACAAGTAGAAGAGGTTTATAATGGCGAAGATATTGTAAAGCACTATAATTTGGGAGAAGAGTTGAAAGAGGAGATGGCTGTGCTGAATGAAAGATTGTACGAAAGCGAATGGAAATCATCGCTTGTTTCGTTTGTTACCAGACCTGCCGGTGACCTGATTCTAAATGCCAATTATGTGTTAATTGCTATTTTGGGTGGTAAATATGTGATTAGCGGTTCGCTCTCTTTGGGTTCGTTTCAGGCGTTTATCCAATACACGCAAATGCTGCGAAATCCGTTTAATCAAGTGTTGGGAATCTTGAATACCATTATGTCGGCTTTGGCATCGGCAGAACGGATTTTCTCGTTTTTAGATGCGGAGGAGACCGTTCAAAAAGGCATTGAAAAAATCGATATAAACAAAACAGTTGGAGAAATTGAGTTCGATAATGTAGATTTTGGTTATACCGATGAATTGCTGTTTAATAATGTCAATCTGAAAGTCAATTCCGGAGAGCAATTGGCGATTGTCGGAACAACGGGAGCAGGAAAAACAACGCTTGTAAACCTGCTGATGCGATTCTATGAAATTCAGGATGGTAAAATCAGGTTGGACGGACACGATACCAAACAGTACCATACCGATGAATTACGGAAAGCCTATTCCATGGTTTTACAAGAGACGTGGCTCTTTTCGGGAACTATTCGCCAAAATATTGCCTACGGTGCAGAGATTTCCGACGAGGAAGATTTGTGTGATGTTCCGTTGAAAGATATTAAACGTGCGGCAAAATTGGCTCATGCCGATAGTTTTATCGAGTGTCTGCCGGATGGTTACGATACGATGCTCACAGAAGGAGCAACGAATATCAGTCAGGGCGAACGCCAATTGCTGACTATTGCTCGTGCCATGATTAAAAAAGCACCGATTATTATTCTTGATGAGGCTACATCATCAGTCGATACACGTACAGAGCTATCTATTCAGCAGGCGATGAAAGAGTTGACTTCGGGTAGTACCAGTTTTGTTATTGCTCACAGACTTTCCACCATTCACGATGCCGACCGAATTATTGTGATGGATAAAGGTTCCATTATCGAAGTGGGGACACATACCGAATTGCTTGAAAAAGGCGGACGATATGCGGAATTATATAGGGCGGGGGAGTTGTAGGTGTTTTGTTATTCTTAAGCCTTATTATTGTGAATTACCTTCCATTTTATTGTATACTTATTCTAAACAAGCTTACTGACAAAAATAATAGACATAACAGGTGGAAAATCTGCAAAAAAATAACTATATTTGTAGGAGACAAAAGATAAGTATAAACTTACTTTTAAAATTAAAATGCGCGTAATAAGTCGATGATTATAACACTTTCTTACTATATTATTGTAGCACTTATTGTAACTACTACTGTTTTTGGGATACTTTTTCTTACGCAATTTAACGAAAGCAGAGAATCTTTGTACAACTTTCGTTTAGCTAAACGAATGATGGCAGTGGCTTTCTTTGCTATGGCAGCCGGAAATCTTGCAGAATTGTTAGGACATTCAAACAATCAGATCGAAACGTCACCTCAAGACATAATAATTACTCAAATAGTAACACTCTCAATATCTGTATCTCAGGTATTTATACTAACTCTTGTCTGTGTTATGTCGCTCGACCCTAAGAGCATTAAATCAAAGACACTACTATATCAGACAGTTGCAATTATTACATATATTTTGGTAGCAGTGGGTTGTTATATTTTTCTGCCATTATCAGCTGTCAAAATTTCTATATATCTGCTCAATGCTGCATATTTGGGCGTACTTATTTATTTTACGTATTACTTTGTACTTCGCTACCGTGTATTCCGTCAAGCGATGGATAACTTCTATTCGGACGATATCGCGGCTCGCATGCGTTGGATTGCTGTTGCGTTTTATTGTTCACTAGGTATAGGTGTTTTCTCACTTATCACCACACAATATTTTAATCTCGTACTGAATATTGTTTTCAGCATCTCTTTGCTCTTCTTTTATTCTTTTTTCGGTATAAAATTGCTCAACTATCCGTGGCAGTTTAAGATGATAGAAAAACCAATGATGGATACTCCAACATCAGATGTGCTTGATGCTGAGCTGGCTGTAGAACAGGCACTAGAGCAATCTGATGATATAACCGAAAAAATAGTCAATGAAAGCACACCTTGTGTCAACAGCGATGTATGTATAGGTGAGTGGATAGCGGAAAGACATTTTTTACAATCAGGTATTACCATTGATGATTTGGCTAAGTATTTAGGCACAAATCGCACCTATCTTTCTAATTATTTCAATACTGAAAAGGGTATTACCTTCCGTCAGTGGATAAATTCTTTAAGAATAGAGGAGGCAAAACATATTATTTCTGACGATCCTAAAATAACTATGATGGAACTAGCCTCTAGCTTAGGTTATGCCGATACAAGCACATTTTTCCGTCAGTTCAAAGCTATCGAAGGTGTACAGCCTTCTGTTTGGAAGCAAAAAATCTGTTGTTAGTTTACTGTGATGCGAGGTACGTGGCACGTATTGTCACTTCGAATACAGTGATAAATCAATTTTTTTACTTCAGAATGCTTAATGTTGTGTTTTGAGTTGATTATGCCATTTCCTAATCCGAAATCGTAAACAAAATCTCCATTTTTTAACCTTATTCTGCTCTTTTCTTTCATTTTTTCTGTTTTGCCACTATTTTTTGTTGAAAAGCCACTTTCTGAATTTGTGTTTTTCATAATTTTACAAGCAAAACAAATCAAAAACAGGAAATATCAACCTTAAAAAATTGAAGAGACATGAGAAAAATTTACAAAATCAGATTTATGCTTGCTTTTTTTGTCGCGATGCTGATAAGTATTGCAAATATGCAAGCAGCAAACTACGATCTTTGGATTTGTGGTGTGCAGGTAACAGATGCCAACAAGAATGACCTTGTTGCTGCCATCAATGGAGTAAGTGGTTGTACAGCAAGCGGTACAATAAAATTCATTTCGGAAGCTAATACTCTTGTATTAAACAATGCCGTTATTAATGTAAATAAAGAAGTTGAGGCTGGTATAAAGTCCACCCTTTATAATGATCTTATTATTAGCTTAAAAGGTACCGGCAACACAATAAATATGGAGACTGTCAATGCTAACGGAATGCTTTTATTTAGCTCAGCTATTTTCATAAGTGGCAGTAGTGACTATGCCGGACTAACTGTGAATGCTAAAAAAGCAAACTCACGTGCTATAGTTTTTGGTAATCAAGAATATAGATTTTTTGAATGTATAATAAATGCTAATGGTAATCTTTCAGGAATAACTTGTTACGCTTACATGTCCGGGGGACTTAAAATTGTCGGTTCCGATGTAACAGCAACCGGCTCGGATGGCTGTATCTATGGATTTGATTCTATAACTCTTGACAAAAGCACTATTTCATCACCCGCGGGAGCATATATACCGGCTGATGACGGCAATGTAGTAGATGCTTCGGGTAATATTGTGAAAGGTACGTTAAAAATAGTGCGTTCAGGTGTTACGACCTATCCAATTAAAATTTGCGGAAAATCAATAACTAATGTAAACAAAGACAATTTAAGCTATTTTTTTGACGGCGTAGCAGGTACGGTAAAATATAATCCCGATAACAAAACTCTCACGCTCAACGGAGCCACAATTAATATACAGAATGGTGCAAACGCCATCCAATCTACTCTTGAAGGGCTAATAATTGATCTAACAGGCAACAATAATGTAAATAGTGATGATTATGCTACAATACGTTTAGAAAAAACGGCTACTATCAAGGGTGGCGGCACGCTTAATGTGAGCCAAACTTCCGGTGGATGGGCACTATTCACGTATGGTACTTCATTGACAATCGAAAACTGCAAGGTAAATGCTACCAGTAGCGGACGAGGCATTACCTGCAACAACAGCAACGTCGCTACGCTCAATATCAAAAACGCCACCGTAACGTCAAAAGGCACTGCTGATGGTTCTATCACACACTTTGCAAATATAAATCTTAACGACTGTGGTATTACTCAACCGATCGGAGCAGTTATAAGCCAGGGTTCTGATAGTTTTTATGCCGTACGTGATGTTGCAGGAAATATTATAAAAGAACTGGTAAAAATAGAACCTGTAACTTCATATGATCTTTGGATTTGGGGTACTCAAGTAAATAATGCTAACAGTAATTACTTAGCTACTTTTGCCGGTGCAACCCAAGGAACAATGACATACGACAACTCAACCAAAACTCTTAAACTCACTAATATTGAGATTGATAAAACAGGCGATAGAAATATTATAAAATCGAGCATCAACGGACTTATAATAGAAGTTGTGGGCGAAAATAGTCTAAAAGCCAATGCTTATTCCCTTATAGAACTAAACAGCAACAGCTCTATTTTAGGTAGCGGTTCGCTTTATGTGGAAAACAGTCGCGATGATTATGGTATTAATCTTAACGGTAGCGGAATCACACTTACTGTTAAGGATTGCAGTTTAAATGTTATAAGTCCTAAAGCTGCTATTCGAGGTACAAATGCTGGAAATTTATTATTCAATAATGCCACGGTAACGGCAAAGGGAACTTCCACCGGCTCGATTATTGGATTTTATTATATAGACTTTACCGATTGTTATATATCCCATCCTTCAGATGCGGTATATAATTTTGCGCAAAAAGCTATTTGTTATGCCGATGGCACTATTGTTAAAGAGGAGGTAAAAATAGAGTCTGGAGTTAAATATGATCTTTGGATTTGGGATACTCAAGTAACAAGTAACAACTACAACAATTTAGGAGCTATTACCGGAGTAACCCAAGGAACAATAACCTACGATAATTCAACTAAAACTCTTAAACTCAATAATGTTAAATTCGATAAAACAGGTGATAATAATATAATAAAATCGAGCATTGAGGAACTTATAATAGAGGTTGTCGGCGAAAACAGTCTAAAAGGTAATTCTTACTCAATTATAGATTTATACAACACCACCACTATTTTGGGTAGTGGTTCGATTTATGTAGAAAACTGTCGCGATGATTGTGGTATAAAGGTTTATGGCAATTCAACTACTCTTACCATTAAAGATTGCAATATGAATATTATAAGTCCTAAGGAAGCTATTCGCGGTACAAATCAAGAAGCTTTAGTATTCGATAGTGTCACGCTAACGGCAAAGGGAGCTTACTTAGGCCCAGTCTATGGATTTGAAAGTGCAGACTTTATCAATTGTTATATAGCCGAGCCGGAAGGAGCAATGTTTTATCCTTACATTGGTGCTATCTGCTATGGTAATGGGGCTATAATTAACGATGAGTTGAAGATACTACCCGGAGAGCCTCCAACTCTTTATGATCTTTGGATTTGGGGAACTCAAGTAACAAATGTCAACTGTGGCAATTTAGGTGATGTTGCAGGCGTAACCCAAGGAACTATAACTTACGACAATTCAACCAAAACCCTTAAGCTCGACAATGTTAAGTTTGATAAAACAGGCGATAACAATTTAATAAAATCGAGCATCGATGGACTTAAAATAGAGGTTATAGGCGAAAACAGTCTAAAAGCTAATGCTTATTCCCTTATAGACCTAAACAGCAACAGCTCTATTATAGGTAGCGGTTCACTTTATGTGGAAAACAGTCGCGATGATTATGGTATTAATGTTGATGGTAATGGTAATTCAATTACTCTCACCATTAAAAATTGCAACTTAAAAGTTATAAGTCCTAAGTCTGGCATTCACGGTCAAGGCTATGAGAAACTTATTGTTGATAATGTTACCGTTTCGGCTACAGGTACAAGTATGGGTTCAATTAAAGGTTTTACAGGACTTAACTTTATCGGCTGTCTTATTACCAAACCAGCCGGTGCGGTGTACGATACAATCTTTAAGGCCGTTTGCTATGCCGAAGGTGGTATCGTTAAAGAAGA
>CAYFUW010000076.1:0-9874 GCA_964346495.1 uncultured Dysgonomonadaceae bacterium | reverse complement strand
CTAAAAATAGTGTTCTCGGACGTGCTGCCGATATCCATGTTTTTATACTTGACATGTTTTATTAGTTCTGAGTTTCGAGTTCTGAGTTAAGTGGCTGCTAATTTAAAATTAGCTGCTACTTGGACAATTCCGAAATCCGAAATCTAAAATCGTAAATAAAATTAGTACGCTCTTGCAAAAACCACTCTTTGTGCCGATGGTTTTCCTGTAACCATACATTTACCCGGTGTTTTATCGCCATCCAAAGGAATACAACGAATGGTAGCTTTGGTTTCGGTTTTGATAAGTTCCTCGGTTTCGGGTGTTCCGTCCCAGTGAGCGAGTAAGAATCCTCCTTTTTCTATTTCAACTTTGAATTCTTCGTAAGAATCAATTTCACGAGTCGATGCTGCACGGAAATCGAGAGCTTTTTGATAAATGTTCTCTTGAATTTCGTCAAGAAGTTGTTTTATATGCTCTTCGATGCCTTCGCATGGGCGAGTCTCTTTTGTAAGTGTATCGCGACGAGCAATTTCGATAGTGCCGTTTTCCAAATCTCTGCCACCCATCGCTAGACGCACCGGAACACCTTTCAGTTCATATTCCGCGAATTTCCATCCCGGTTTTTTATTGTCGGCATTATCATATTTCACGCTGATGCCTAGTGCTTTAAGTCGTGAAACAATTCCTGCAACTTTTTCATCTATCAGTTTAAGTTGTTCATCGTTTCTGTAAATTGGAACAATAACTACCTGATAAGGTGCTAATTTCGGAGGAAGAACCAATCCGTTATCGTCGCTGTGTGCCATAATAAGCGCACCGATTAATCGGGTAGAAACTCCCCACGATGTTGCCCAAACGTAATCTAATCCGCCATTTTTATCGGCAAATTGTACATCGAACGCTTTGGCGAAGTTTTGTCCCAAAAAGTGCGATGTTCCCGATTGCAACGCTTTTCCGTCTTGCATCAATGCCTCAATCGTGTAAGTATCCAGTGCACCTGCAAATCGCTCCGATTCCGATTTAAAACCTTTAATAACAGGCATTGCCATATATTTTTCGGCAAAATCGGCATAAACGTTAATCATCTTTTCGGTCTCTTCAATCGCTTCTTCTTTGGTAGCGTGTGCTGTATGTCCCTCTTGCCACAAAAATTCTGCTGTACGAAGGAACAGGCGGGTACGCATCTCCCAACGAACCACGTTTGCCCATTGGTTGATAAGCAGTGGTAAATCGCGATACGATTGTATCCAGTTTTTGTATGTACTCCAAATAATGGTTTCGGAAGTTGGACGAACCACCAACTCTTCTTCGAGTTTTGCATCCGGGTCAACAACTACACCGTTTCCGTCGGGAGCATTTTTTAATCTGTAATGCGTTACAACGGCGCACTCTTTAGCGAAACCTTCCACGTGGTCGGCTTCACGACTGAGATACGATTTCGGGATAAATATCGGGAAATAGGCATTCACGTGTCCCGTTTCCTTAAACATATCGTCGAGTTGACGTTGCATTTTTTCCCAAATTGCATAGCCATACGGTTTAATTACCATGCAACCGCGCACGGCTGAATTCTCTGCCAAATCGGCTTTAATAACTAAATCGAGATACCACTGCGAGTAGTCAACGCTGCGTGGTGTGAGTTCTTTCAATTCCTTTGCCATATATTTAAAACTGTCGTTTGAATATTGTTTGTTGATTTTAAGGTTGCAAAGATACGAAATATTTGGGATTTAATATTTTCGATAGGGTATCTTTGCTGAAAATGTGTATAAACTATTTTTTACTGTCGTTTCTTTTTCCTGAAATCCCACGGACTTTCAGGATTTTTTTGACTCCAAAGTCCCAATTCCATTTTGCGGGCTTCTGATTCGAGTTTTCTATAATTGTTGCTTCCCACAGTCTCACTTGCACGACGATAGTGCCATGCAAGTCCGTTTTTTATCATTTCGGCACCTACATCTACGTTATCATCGATCAATACCTGTACCAATTGTCTGTTATATTTATCGGAAGGCTCTATTACAACAATCCCCACTTTTTTCTCATAAATCATTTCGGATAATAGTTTTTTAGCTTCGTTGCTGAAAGGCTGGCTCTTTTCGGGTGCATCAATTCCGTAAATGCGAAAACGAACTTCGGTGCTGTCTTCAGTTAGTCCGACAAAAGAGTCACCATCGGCAATACCGACAACTTGTACGCTATAATCATACTCGTTGGTGGTTTCACGATTGTCTTTCCATGGTATTAATTCTGTTACCAAAAGAATCACCAATGCAATTAGTGACAACAATAGAGCTATTCTGCGTTTTTTTATTTTTTTCATATAACAAATGGCATTTCAGTTGTTTTATAAACGATGATCTGTTTTTATGCATAGTGCGACTTTTTAACCACAATGTGCTTGTGTAGGTTTTGATAAATATGGGTACAAAAAAGACCCATATCGAACAAAGAATTATTATTAATTCAATTTGTTGCAATATGGGACTTTGTTATCTATAGATCGAACATATCTATAAATTTAGATTATTCGATAATTCTGAATGATTCTGCTTCAATGTAATAAAATGAAAGATAATTTTTTCCTTCAGTTTCCATTCTTTCAGCGATACGAGCGCGGAAATTTTCGATACGTTCCATTTCAGAGCTGCCAATTTTAACACCTTCTGCTTTTTGTTCAGTAGCGCAACCTTCGCCACCTTCACCGTGTTCAACATTGGTACCTTCCATGATTTCTCTTTCCATCTCTTGCAATTTTTCTTCGTCGATTCTCTCTTCAACAAATTTGCCTTCGATTCTAACTTTTTTATCTACGCTTTCAGCATCAAATTTTCCTAAAGTGCTGTTAGACTCAACTCTTAGTGATTGTTCGCTGTTTTCACCTTCGATAAAAAGTTTCATTCCGGTTCTTGAGCACACATGCGTGCAGGTACCTTCTACAACAACAGTTTGGTCTATAAATGAATCGGGATTAGCGAATAAATCGTCTACCGTAACTGTGCTGTCTTGAGTTTTGCCACCACTACAGCTAACAAGAATTGCTGTGAAAAGGATAGCTAAAGTTGTAAGTAATTTGTTTGTTCTCATTTTCAATTGATTATTTAAAATTAAGTTTGACGTCAAAGATAAGATTTTTTTGTATAATCTACAAAATGCTGTGAAAAAAACTGTTCTATACTGAGTCGTTAATCGCAGTAAAAGATAAACGTTGATATAGTTGTAAATATTACTTTTTGCCTACTTATTTACTCGTTTACTTGTCAACTTGTTTATTAAATCACAGGAAGTCCCATTCCGGTAATTTTTCTGTACATCTCTAAAGCGTAAACATCGGTCATTCCCGAAATGTAGTCAATTACCGACTGCAAACGGGTGTATGTGTCATCCGATTGTGGCTCAAACTGTGTCGGAATTCTTTGCAATAGTAGTTTGGAATAGGTGTGGTCAGGATTTTGTATCGCATCGGTAAACTTCTCCAATAAAAAGCCGATAATTCTATATCCGGCAAGTTCTACATCAAGCACTTCGCGAGAACGATAGATATATTCACCTGCATAATCGGAGCAATTTTTATAAGCATTCCTGCATCTTTCACTTATATGTTTGATAAGCGAACCATTAAACTCACCTTTAAGAATTGTCTCTTCGTTGCTGACGAAAACATTTGAACACTCATTAACCAGCAAGCCTATTACACTTGCACGAAGATATGATATCTGCTCGTTTGTGTCGCTTAGCATTTTTAAAATTTTCTTTTTTCTCTTTTTCTCTTCATCATCAAAAAAGTCGAGAAGAAGCTCTTTTGCCTTTTTTGTTGTAATCAGATGCAATTTGTGAGCATCTTCAATATCCATAACTTGATAGCAGATATCATCTGCAGCTTCAACCAAAAAGACCAGCGGGTAGCGTGCAAATTTTAATGGTTCAATTGAAAAACAGGGAATATTCAAATCTTCGGCAATTATCTGATATGCTTTCTCTTCCGATTGAAAAAAACCGAATTTGTTTTTGTTGCTGCAAAGTTCAGACGAAAAAGGATATTTTACTATTGATGCCAAAGTGGAGTAGGTTAGTGCAAAACCTCCTGCTCTGCGACCTTTGAATTGATGCATCAACATTCTTATAGCATTGGCATTTCCGTCGAATGAAGTAAAGTCTGTCCAACGACCGTTCTCTTTTTCGATTATCTCTTTCAAATTTTTTCCTTTTCCTTCCGAGAAAAAACTTGAAATAGCCTGTTCGCCAGAATGTCCGAAAGGCGGATTGCCTAAATCGTGTGCCAGACATGCTGCTGAAACAATTGATGCAATATCTTCGAAAGGTGCTTCTGAATTTGGATATCTGTTTCGCAATTCACGACTCACGTTTTCGCCCAACGAGCGCCCAACACAAGAAACTTCTAAGCTGTGAGTAAGTCTATTATGCACAAAAACACTGCCCGGAAGTGGAAATACTTGTGTTTTGTTTTGTAGACGGCGAAATGGTGATGAGAATATTAATCTGTCGAAATCTCGTTGATACTCAGTTCTCTGGTGTACACTATCGTTTTTGTAGTGCTCCATCCCAAATCGTTTTGCCGATAAAAGTTGTTGCCAATTCATTTCAAGCGTTACTTAAGTTATGAAAGTACAAAAATAGAATAATGTTTTGATGTTTTTGGCACAATTTGTGAACATTATTCTAAATTATCAGGGAATTAAAAAATATTTCATTACCTAAACTGGTTAATCTGTTACGAGTTATGTGTTTGAAGTACACCGTCTCATTTCGAGTTCCTAGCAAATAAATTTGGAATAAAGAGTGTATTACGTAAAGAGATTTCATTGGCAGTGATGCGAGATAAATGATTCATGTTTAATTAACCTTCATATGTTCTTTTTTAAATGGATGATGAATCTTTTAAAGTGGTAGAGACGGAGCATGCTCCGTCTCTACTTTGTGAGAAACTTATTTGTTCTATGTTTCTATGTGGTTTAAAATACAAAAGTTGAAATTTTCGGGATTGCAAATCCCTCCGGCAATATTATTTACGATTTTCGATTTCGGAATTACGATTTTTTTATGTATTTGTTAGTAATTTTGTGTGTTCTCTGGTGGGAAAAATCAGTAGCAAAGAACGCATAAATAAAGGTGAAGTTTGCTAAGTTTTTATTTGATGTCGGGATTGCAAATCCCTACGGCATTAGAAAGGATAAAAAAAGTGCGCAGGATGAGACTCGAACTCACACGCCGTAACCGGCACTACCCCCTCAAAGTAGCGTGTATACCAATTTCACCACCTGCGCAATTAAATAGAAAATAGATGTAAAAAACGAACTCTCTTATTCGATTTTGTGCCCGGAACAGGACTCGAACCTGCACATTGTTTCCAACACTAGTACCTGAAACTAGCGCGTCTACCAATTCCGCCATCCGGGCAGTTTAATAGTCGCAAATGTGTTTGGTTCAAAACCTTGAACGTCTCAAATCTAAACACGTTCGTGCCAATAATAACCGTATTGTATGTCCGGCTTGCAAAAGTACTATTTTTTAAATTAACTACAAATTTTTCTATCCGTTTTTACTATTATAAATATATAAATACAACAATGAGTCTCAGAGGTATTCCAATGCAAGGTGTTGAGATTGAGAGCAAATGAGCGTACTCTCTTAGTGTGTGGTTGACTCCGAATATCGAAAGTAACGTAGCAGTTGGGCGCTTATAATACACCGAAAACAACACTTACCCAATCATCCTTTACTATAAAATGCAATTGTTTTAGACCGTTTTCGTTGCATTTCTCAGTTATTGCAGGTAAATCTTTTTCGTAAAATCCGCTCATCATTAAAATGCCTTTGTCGTTCAATGCTTTTGCATAGGTTGGAATATCTTGCAGAAGAATGTTTCTGTTGATATTTGCAAGAATTACATCGTAACTCTCTTTGCCCAACAATTCGGCACCGCCATGCAACACGCTGATATGGGACATGTTATTCAAGGATATATTTTCCAGTGCATTGTTGTATGCCCATTCGTCGATATCTATTGCAGTTATCTTTTTTGCACCGCGCATCTCTGCTAAAATAGCCAAAACAGCAGTGCCGCAACCCATATCCAAAACGGTTTTATCCTTTAAGTCTAAATCTAAAATATTTCTCATCATCAGCACCGTTGTTTGATGATGTCCTGTGCCGAATGCCATTTTGGGGTCTATAACGATGTTGTACTTATATTCTTTGTCTATTTCGTGAAAAGAGCTGTGTATAATACACATGTCATCAATAACTATTGGTTTGAAATAGTGTTTTTCCCACTCTTCGTTCCAGTTTTTGTCGGGCATTTGATTTACTTCGTATTCAACTTTTACATCCGGGATAAAATTTTGTAAAATATTATTCAATTCGTTCTTTGAGAATTCATTTTCAGCTATATAAGCCAGAACTCCATCTTCGGTTTCTGTAAAGCTTTCAAAACCTATTTCTGATAATAAACCAACTAAAACATCAGAAGCCATTTCTGAGTGTGGTTTGCAAATGCATTTAACTTCGATATATTTCATTTCTACAATATTTTATTACAAAATTACAATTTTCCCGTTAATAATGAATCCTAATATTTCAATATATTTCCGTGAAAGTATGTTTATCGTTGTTATGAAATGTTGTTTTTTTGAAAAATAGTTAGATATAACTTTTTTTTGTTTTACCTTTATCAACCAAAACCGAAAACTTATGAATAGAATAAAGATAATTTTTCTACTTTTCTTTTTGGCAATTCTACCATCAATTGGACAGACAAAAAGTGTGCAAGCTCTTATAGATGAGGGCGTAAAACTTCATGATGAAAAGCAATATAAAGAAGCTATAAGTAAGTTTGAAGAAGCATTAAAAATAAATCCTCAATCTACAAAAGCTATGTATGAAATAGCGCTGTCGTACCTTAGTTTGGAAGATTACCGAAACGCCTCAAAGTTTAGTACACAAGTTATTAATTCTAATGATAAGAGTTTACTGGTTGGTGCATACACCATAAAAAGTGAATCTTTGGCAGGAATGAACAGAATTGACGATGCCATTAAGCTATTGAAAGAAGGGATTCAGAAAAATGGCGATAATTATTTGCTCAATTTTAACTTAGCTCTCAATTATTATAAAATAAACAATCTCGAAAAAACTCTTCAACACGTACATCGTGCTATTGAACTAGATAAAACTTCTAGTGGTGGTTTTTTGTTGGATGCTTATGCTAATAAAGATAAAGATTTTTGGGTAAGAAGTATTTTGTCTTTCCAGATGTTTCTATTATTAGAACCAGATAGTAAAAGGTCAAAAAATGCTTTTGAAGAAATGATGCAGACTATGCTAATAAAACCGACCAGTGAAAAACCGGTAGAGCGCTCTTTTATCCATCAGCAACTAAAAAGAAATATTCCTGACAGCTTGCTAACAGCACAAAAAATACCGCCATTGACAACCCAAGACGGATTAAACAGAAATCTGGTGTATCAGGCTATTACTACAACTCTGGATTCTCTGAAAACAACTAAACAAAAAGATGACCAGTTTGTTGCTTTTAAAGAGGTAAATAGGGCAATAATAAAAGTGCTTGTTAGTGAATATAAACAAGGTAATAATGGCTATTTCTGGAATTTTTATGTGCCTTTCTTTACCAGGATTGTCAATTCCAAGCATTACGATACTTATTGCCGATATATTAGCGTCTCATATTTCGAAGAGTCTATGAAATGGTGGAATGATAATAAGTCGAAAGGCGAAGAATTCATTCATTGGTTCGAAAAGGGTGAATAAAACGAGAATTATTAAAAAAACTTATTACCTTTGCAATAGAACTTCAATTGAGTTATGAGTAAATATAACGAAGAGCAATTATTAGAGGAGTTGAGAAATCCGGCAAAGCAGAGAAATGCATTTTCGAAACTTGTTGAGACATATAGCGAGCGGCTATATTGGCAAATACGAAAAATGGTACTTTCTCATGATGATGCTAACGATGTTTTACAAGATGTTTTTATAAAAGCTTGGACAAATATCGACAATTTCAGGGGCGACTCTAAATTGACAACTTGGCTATATCGAATTGCTATAAACGAGAGCATAACTTTTATAAATAAAAAGCGTGCTCAAAATAATATTTCTGTTGATGACGATGATGTTTTTTTATTAAACACACTCGAAGGAGATACATATTTCGACGGCGATGAAGCCCAAAAAATATTGCAAGAGGCGATGCTTATACTCCCTGAAAAACAGAGGATTGTGTTTCAGATGAAGTATTTTGATGAGATGAAATACGATGAAATGTCAGAGATACTTGACACTTCGACAGGTGCCCTAAAAGCGTCATATCATCATGCGGTTAAAAAAATAGAGATTTTTTTATCGGAAAGAGATTAAACCTTTTCGAGTTTTATTTGTCAATATAATGTACAGAGATAATAGTGAAGCAATGAAAACAAAATTAGACGAAATAGGGAATAAAAATCCATTCACTGTACCCGAGGATTATTTTGCTAAATTTAATGCGGAAATAATGTCGAAGCTGCCTGAAAAAGAGGTGGTTGCTCCGAAGAAAGTGACGATGTGGGCGAAGGCAAAACCGTATATCTATTTGGCTGCTATGCTTCTCGGATTGATTTTTATTATCAATATTTATGTGGGCAATAATAGTAAGCCGCAATTTTATGATGATTATTGGTCAAATGTAGATATTTCAGAAGAAGAATTTTATCAATATTTAGAAGATCAACTAATCGAGGAAGGGTATTACGATATCATGTGTGATCAAATTCAATTTAATTAAAAGGCTCTTATTTAGTAAAACAATTTTATCAATAGGTTGGTTATGAGAAAGAACGTTATATTTTTTATTTTAACTCTATCCCTAACTCTTTTTGCTACATCAGTTACTGCGCAAAACAGAACCAGAAGTAGCAGGAGTTCTGGCTCGCAACAAGAGAGAAGGATGGATATGCGCTCATTTGAGAAAAGAAAAATGGAGCATATTCAAAGAGAAGCGGGATTGAGTAAGGAGGAAGCAGATAAATTCTTTCCTCTTCATAACGAATTGTCTAAAAAGAAATTCGAGTTGCATAGAAAATATCGCGACAATGTCGGCAGTATGAAAAAAGGTAGTAGAAGTATGACGGACGAAGAATATAAGCAGATACTTGAAAAAGATGTGGAACTGAAAATGAGAGAGGCAGAATTGGAAAAAGAGTATTCAGAAAAACTCGAAAAAGCAATATCTCCTAAAAAACTATATAAAGCTCAGCAAGCCGAAAAAGAATTTATGCAACAGGAAGTAGATAAATTTAGAGATAGTAAATAATATATAAAACCGTGATTATGAAAAAATCCGCGCCTGCAACAGACGCGGATTTTTTTTGTAACGAAACATGTTAAATAGTGTGGAATTCCCGATTTATCGGGGTTTCGTCTATTAGAGTTAATCTATTTTTTTACTACTTTAAAAGTGCTTGTCTCACCGTTTTCAGTAATTGCTTTCACCATGTAAGTTCCAGCAGGAAGTTGATTGATACTAACTGAGCCGTCAACAACTTTTTGAGTAGCTATTTTTTGACCTGTCAGGTTATAAATCTCAACATATTGAATTGTTGTTGATGTTCTGAAATTGATTTGCTCTTGAGCCGGATTAGGATATAAAATTATTTCAAACGTATTACCTATTGTCGGGTTGGAGTCTGTTGAATCACCAAGTTTAACTGCCCAACCCGAAGCTACTGAAGCAGGGCCATCTGAGAATCCAATGATATAATTACCATCTGACGAAACTTTATAAGCAAGGCCGCTTAGTCCGGTAGCATCAATATCATGTTCTGCGGCTTAATGTTCAAAAGTAATGATGGAATCTTCTATAATTCCCATTATTACT
>CAYFUW010000075.1:0-9937 GCA_964346495.1 uncultured Dysgonomonadaceae bacterium | reverse complement strand
TATGGATAAATTCATCGGATGGGAATACAGAACCTGTTACAGATAAATATTTATAAGATTCGTTTAATATAGATTGTCCTAACATCAAGTTCAAGCTCAATTTATCAAAGAAATATTGATTGTACTGCAGGGTGTTTTCCCAGTTGTACATGAATCTGTTTGAATTTAATTCATAAGTAGTTCCACGTCCAAAAGCATAAGGGTGAGTCATTGTTAAGTGTCTGTGTCCAAAGCCGTGTCTTAACTCAGAGTTTAATGTTGAGCGGAAATTGAAGTATTTCAAGAATTTTACATCTCCAAAAGCAGACAACAATAGCTGGTAGTTGTCGTCGATATTATTCTCACTATTCAAAACTTGCACACCGTTGTGTCTCAAAATATCTTTACCTCCAATCATGTATGAATCGTCTGGTTTGTAAACTCTGTCATAAGGTCTTTGCTCCAACGATCTTTGGAAAAGAGCTGTTCCCTGTGCACCATTAGGCTGTTGAGAAGCTTGCGTGTAGTTACCGTTCACTTTCATACCAAAAGCGATATAATCGTTCATTTGGTAATCGAGGTTCGATCTGAGAGAATAACGTTTAAGACCTGTTTTTTTCAAAAGACCTTCTTGTTCGTAGTAGCCGATTGAAGCAAATGCTTTTACACTTTGGTTGCCACCTGTAAAAGAGAGGTCTGTTTGCGTAGAAAGTGCATTATCATTCAATATTAAATCTTGCCAGTTTACATCGTAGTAGTCGTTCGGAATATTTCCTAAAACTTTATTGATATCGATATAACCGTTATCACCCGGGCTCAAATTTAATCCGGTATTGTGATTTATTACAGCCTCTTTTTGTAGTGCAATATATTCATCACTTGTAAGCAAGTCCATTTTTCTTGGAAGTTTTTGCAATCCGGTTAGTTGTGAAAAAGAAAATTGCGGTTTGGTGTTTTTACCTTTTTTAGTTGTGATAATAACAACACCATTTGTTGCCCTACTACCGTAAATAGCACTTGCAGCAGCGTCTTTCAATACATCGATAGACTCGATATCGGAAGGGTTAATCATTGAAAGCGGATCTTGAATGTACTCACCGGTATTATGATTTGTACCCGATGCTTTAGAAAGTTGAATTCCGTCGATAACATAAAGAGGTTGGTTGTCTCCATTGATAGAAGAGATACCTCTAATATTAATATTTGATCTGCTACCCGGAAGTCCGTTACTCAACATTACGTTTACACCGGGAAGCTGACCCTGAAGTATTTGAGTAGCTGAACTGACGTTTCTTGTAGAAACATCGCTCATTTTAAGTTTCGCAACTGCCGTACTCAAATTTCTTTTTGAGCTTTCACCATAACCAATAACAACTACCTCGTCCAGCAACTCGGTGTCTTCAGAAAGGGTTATCTCCAGAAAACTTTTGCCATCTACGGCAACTTCTTGCGAAGAGAATCCCATATAGGTGAATACTATTGTGGAGTTTTTTTGGCATCAATTGAGAAATTACCGTCTATATCCGTTATGGTACCGTTTGTAGTACCTTTTTCAACAACGTTAACTCCGGTAAGTGGAATACCATGTACATCTCTTACAACTCCCTTAAGGATGTTACTTTGTCCTAATACTCCCATAGGTAATGAGAAAAGGAACAAAACAAGACAAATAAAATAGTTTGATAAGCTAATTTTAGTCATAAGGTTTCTTTCTAGTTTTACATTAAATTTTTTAATAATTCATTAAAAATGCAAACAAAGAAACACTATTATTGTTACAATTCGATTTCGTTTCGATTAAGAATTTGTTACCAGAAATCAAATGCAATATGACTTAGGAAGTTATGACTTACTATTATTTTAAACAAATTATGTAAAACTAATTTCTTTTTTAGACTAACTATTGCAATAACACAAAACCGGACGGTAAATTACTACTCTTCTTCAAAATCAGGCAACTCCAACTGTTTTATAGGCTGAATAGAACTTCCGGCAATTCCTTTTATTGAGCTATACATATAATTTGTGTTGAGAAGTACTTTTTCAATCTGTTTTTCACGTTTCTTCCAATGTCCTTGTATAGAGCGTTTTTCTGATTCCAAATCGATTTGCATTTGTGTAAACCCTTCTACTATGGCTTCAACTTGTAATCTGAACTCGTTGCTCGTCAGGAAATCGTATAGCATAACCATCTTCTCGCCTTTATTTTCTTGCGATTGAGAAGCGTTGTATATTTGAACAATATTTTCACGTAAAACGAAACACAATCCTTTAAACTCCTGATAGGTACAAACCCAAACACCATTGATAAGCGTCACTCTTTCAACATCTTTAGGCAACGCTTCAGTAACCAACACACCAATATCGGCATTTAATTCACGCATATCATTCTTAAACTTTTCAATCCATGCAGGTTGGAAGTTTTTGGCTCTCTTGCTCTCGTAATAGATTGTTCCGCAATTTTGAGCTGTATAGGTATTAATAATGTGTACGCAATCCGCACCACGTTCTCCTTTTTTTATCTCTTCTATGTTATCCAGCGGAAAATTTGTTTTTAGCCACTCTTCAATACCAATCTCCTGCACCTCGCCTTGCAACTGCATTGAGCCCTGCTCTGCTTTGCGCTGTGCTTCAGAGAGTTGACTTCTAAGTTGTTCGATTATCTTCTCTCGTTCTAAAATTATCAGCTCACTCTTTTCTGCTTCGGTTTTCGATATCTTTTCTCGCTCCTCTTTAATTATTTCATTGATTTTCTTTTGGCTTTCAAACTCAATCTCTTCGCGTAGCGATGCTTTCTCTCTTTTAAGCTTCTCTATTTCGCTTTTTGCAGAATTAAGTTCTCGAAGTTTTTCGTTTTTCTCGTTTAGTTCGGATTGAATCGCTTTTATTCTGTCCTCGTTCTCTTTTTCGAGCTCTTTTTTCAATAAAGACTTGAGTTCGTATTCTTTCTTCTCGGTGTTTTCCTTTACCTTTTGGTCAATTGTAGATTGTATCGAACTCTCCTTTTTGGCTAATTCGGCTTCTCTGCTTTCAAACTTTTTCTTAAGGTCTGCCAACTGGCTTTGATACTTTTTGTTAACCTGCTCATCCAATTGATGATACAAAATATCGTCAACATCAATATCGTGTCCGCAATTGGGACAAGAAATTCTAACTTTTCTCTCCATAATCAGTAATTATTAAATCTTTCTTCCGCTAATTCAAGTATGTATTGTCTAACAAAGATGCAAAAAATATTGCTCCCGATGTCCGAAAATTAAAATTATCTCTCGATTTTGTTGATATCTCACTTTTTTTCGTCTTATATTTGTTGTTTGAACTTCTACAAAAAATAGACTATCTTTGTATAAAACATAAAATATCTTCATGCTATTTACCGAACTTCCGCTGTGTGACAATCTTTTAGAAGGTCTTGCAGCAATGAATTTTACTAAAACTACTCCTGTGCAAGAAAAAGCAATTCCGGTTATTTTAGATAAACGGGACATAATTGCCTGTGCTCAAACAGGAACCGGGAAAACTGCAGCTTTTCTTTTACCGCTGATTAATAATCTGCAAACCGAAAAACATGATGCCGACAAAGTAAATGCTATAATTATGGCTCCTACCCGTGAGTTGGCTCAACAAATCGACCAGCAAATGGAAGGATTTTCTTATTTTACACCATTTTCGTCGGTAGCAGTTTATGGCGGAAATGATGGCGAAGCGTGGGATGTTCAAAAAAAAGGTCTTCAACTTGGAGCCGATGTGGTAATTGCTACGCCCGGAAGACTGCTTTCACACATTAATTTATACGATATAGATTTTTCAGGTGTAAAATATTTTATTTTGGATGAAGCCGACCGTATGCTCGACATGGGTTTTTACGATGATATTATGGCTATTGAGAAGCTATTACCCAAAGAGCGTCAAACGATTATGTTTTCGGCAACCATGCCGCCCAAGATAAAGCAGATGGCAAAAAGCATCCTCCGCAATCCCGAAGAGATAACTATTGCCATTGCTCGCCCACCCGAATCAATTTTGCAATCGGCATATATCTGTTACGAACCACAAAAAATTGAAATTTTAAAAGACCTATTCAGTAAAAACAGGCCCAACAAGGTTATACTTTTTTCAGGTAAAAAGAAGAAAGTGAAAGAGATAGCCAGAACACTGCGAAAAATGGGTTTATCTGCCGACGCTATGCACTCTGACCTGGATCAATCGGAACGCGACAGCGTGATGCACGAGTTTAAAAACGAAAGAGTAGATATTCTTGTCGCAACCGATATTGTGGCTCGCGGAATAGATATTGACGATATCTCTCTCGTTATTAATTTTGATGTGCCTTACGAAGTTGAAGATTATGTGCATCGCATAGGGCGGACGGCACGAGCAGGCGATTCCGGTGTTGCTATAACATTTGTTGCTCCTGATGAGCAGTACAGATTTTCACAAATCGAGAGTTTTTTGCAAAAAGATATCTATAAAATTCCTATTCCCGAAGAATTGGGAGAAGCTCCCGAATACAACCCTGAAAAGTCGGCTCCTAAAAAACAATTTAAGAATCGCCGTTTCAGAAAAAAGGGTGATAACAGCAGGCCAAAAAACAGAAAAAACCAACAAAAAGCGGATAATAAAGAAAGCACAGCAACTTCAAAAAAGCGTGCTCATAAATCGGGAACAAAAAAATCAAGAAACAAAAAGTCTATCAATCAACCAAAATCTGATCGTTCTCAACAATAATCGGTTTAACTTCGAAAAGTATTGCCTCATCTTCTCTTTCAACTATAAACGATAGTAACCCGGGTGTGTCCCAATCTACATACTGATTAAAGTTGAACAAGTATGAAAATGGAGATTTATATCTTCTGTTATTTATCTGCTTTTCAATAGCATTGTAATTAGAAATATCCCAAAACATTGCATTTTGAAAGCCATTGGCATCGGTGTATTTGGTGCTTTTGTCTCTAAATTGCATCGTTTCGGCAATAAAACGACGATAGCTTTGCGATAAAGTTTGCGCATCATGCTTAAATACCTGATTCTGCACTTGCAAAACCTTGTCGCCTACTCTGATTCCGGCTTTTGCAGCAGGAGAATTAGCATCGACAGAAACCACAGTACTTAAATCGTCCATATCGTAACTTATTCCGGTATAGTTATATCGTGTAAGTGTTACGTGATAAGTGCCGAATCTTGAGTTCTTTGAATATGGAAATTTTTTCAGCATAAGCGGCAGATTCATCTCCAGATAGTTCAACAAACCATAATCTTCACTCAACTTCTCATTTATCTCACTTTCCCAGACAACTATCTTACTTCCAGGCTTCACGTATTTTCTATCGTAAATTTTGTAACCAAATTTCACATTATATGCAACGTCATTAACTCTAATTGCTTCCGAAGGATTATAAACCGGAAGTCTGACCATTTTTTTGTTCCTCGTGTCAAATCTCCATACCGATTGATAAGAGCCAAACGTTGGCGAATTTGGCTTATACATTGGATTGTTCTGATAATTATAATATGTTTCGATTATAAAATCGGGATTTTCGGTGTCTCTAACCAAACCCATTTTCGACAGAACTCTCTCGAATATAGCATTGATGCGCACATCGTAATAGTAAGTTGCTTCGCTTTCGGGAGTGAAATTGTATGTCCGGTAGTTGAAATAACTCACTTCCGACGACTCGTTCACAGTTATCGGCATAACAAACTTTCTATCTTGCACATCCTCTAAACTGTAAAAAGAAAATACCGACGCTAATTGAAGCTCGCTGATTGCGTTATTCTTACGACAATTTTTCGAGATAACATAGTTTTTAAAAATAGTTTCGAAATTTCGTACAGAGAGAGAAATTTTTGCATCATCTTCATTAAACCAGGATAACAGAGTGTTGTATGGTTTAAGATAAGTGCCTTTGCCATTTATTTCGAGAATAATATCATTCGGTTTCAAGCCCGCTTTCTCTGCCGGAGAACCGGAAAACACTTCCGTAATTATCGGTTCACCATCGCCCCAACGCTTATTTTTGCTGATTTCGAACGAAAAACCCAAATTGCAAATCGTGCCATTATCTTGAGCCTGAATAGGCAAAAGCATCAGAAAAAAGAGTATAAAGTGTATGAAGTATTTCATTATTGATCTTTTATATTGAAGTAATAACGACAAAGATAGACGTTTTATTCGAAAAAATGTTTGAAAATTTTGCTTTTTATACAATCATAGGTGGATGAGTATGAAATAATTTGGTAAATTTGCACCCTAAATGCTGAAATTTAATAAAATCATGTATAGAAACAGAACTTGTGGCGAACTCACTATAGCAGATGTAAACAAAGAAGTTACATTAGCAGGATGGGTAGCGCACATACGTAAAATGGGTGGAATGACATTTATCGACTTACGCGATAGATACGGAATTACACAACTTTCATTCAACCAGGAAGTAAATAACGAACTTTGCGAACAAGCCAACAAATTGGGACGCGAGTGGGTAATACAAATTAAAGGAAAAGTAGCTGAAAGACAGAGCAAAAACCCGAATATCCCTACAGGCGAAATCGAAATTATCGTTTCAGAACTTGTTGTGTTAAACGCGTCTAAAACACCGCCCTTCACTATTGAAACAGAAACTGACGGTGGCGACGATTTAAGAATGAAATATCGTTACTTAGACCTTCGCAGAGATGTTGTACGTCGAAATTTGGAAATGCGTCACAAAATGGCATTCGAAACAAGACGCTTTTTAGATAATCTCGGATTTTTGGAAGTTGAAACACCTGTGTTAATCGCCTCTACACCCGAAGGCGCAAGAGACTTTATTGTTCCTTCACGAATGAATCAAGGCGAGTTCTACGCACTTCCGCAATCACCACAACTTTTCAAGCAGTTGCTAATGGTGTCGGGATTTGACCGTTATTTCCAAATTGTGAAATGCTTTAGAGATGAGGACCTTCGCGCCGACCGTCAACCGGAATTTACTCAAATAGACTGCGAGATGTCGTTTGTTGATCAGGAAGATGTACTCTCTACCTTTGAAGATTTGACAAAACATCTGTTCAAAACTATAAAAAATGTAGAAATCACGGAATTTCCGAGGATGACCTACGCCGATGCAATGAAAAATTACGGAAGCGACAAGCCCGATATCAGATTTGACATGAAGTTTGTTGAGTTGAAAGACTTAACTGAAGGTCGTAATTTTGTTGTTTTCGATTCTGCCGAATATGTTGCCGCTATTTGTGCAACTGGCTGTGCATCATACACCAGAAAACAAGTTGACGAGCTGACTGATTTTGTGAAACGTCCGCAAATAGGTGCAAAAGGACTTGTTTATCTAAGATATAACGAAGATGGGACACTAAAATCGTCTGTTGATAAATTCTATGGCGAAGATGATTTGAGAAGTTGGGCAGAGCGTTGTAATGCAAAACCGGGCGATTTAATATTGATTTTAGCCGGAGAGACAGAGAAAACTCAAAAACAGCTGTGTGAACTTCGTTTAGAAATGGGAAGTCGCTTAGGATTGAGAGATAAAAACGTTTACAAATGTCTTTGGGTAGTTGATTTTCCGTTATTGGAAAAAGATGAAGAACTGAACCGCTACTTCGCAAAACATCACCCGTTTACATCTCCAAAAAAAGAAGATATTCCTCTCTTAGATACAAATCCCGGAGCCGTTCGCGCTAATGCTTACGATATGGTTATCAATGGAGTGGAAGTTGGTGGCGGCTCAATTCGTATTCACGATAGCGCATTGCAGAAGAAGATGTTTTCGGTTTTAGGATTTACCGAAGAGCGTGCACAAGAGCAATTCGGATTCTTAATGGATGCTTTCCAATATGGTGCACCACCCCATGGCGGAATTGCTTTTGGATTAGACCGTTTCGTGTCAATTTTTGCAGGATTGGATAGCATACGCGACTGCATCGCATTCCCAAAAAACAATGCAGGACGTGATATGATGATTGATGCACCTTCATCAGTAGAGCAAGAACAACTCGATGAACTTGGAATCGCTATAGTTCCACAAGAACAAGAGTAATTATATTTTTAAAATCTATATAAAAGCAGGATTGATAAAACATCGGTTCTGCTTTTTTTGTAGATAAAAGACAAAAGAATCAAGACACAAGACTTTTTTTGCAGAACAAAGAGCAAAGAATAAAGATAAAAGACTTTATCAGGTGTACTTCTCTGCCAAAAGCTAATGGCCAATGGCTAATCAACAAAGACACAGCCATCGTCTACACCTAATAACCATATCACATTTATTTCTTGAATTTTAATAGATTTATTTTAACCATTATTTCATATTATTTTTAGAATAATAGGTTGATTATTTGTAAATTTGTGCTCTTGAAAAAAATTCTTAAAATAATAAATTATTCAATCATGAAATTTTTAACAAACGAAAAACTCACTATTGTTGGTGCCGCCGGTATGATTGGCTCTAATATGGCACAAACTGCGGCTATGATGCGTCTTACACCAAACATCTGCTTATACGATCCATTCGCTTTAGGTTTGGAAGGTGTATATGAAGAGATGCGCCATTGCGGTTTTGAAGGTATAAACTTCACTTTCACAACTGATATTAAAGAAGCATTTACAGATGCAAAATATATGATTTCTTCGGGTGGTGCTCCACGTAAAGAAGGCATGACTCGTGAAGATTTGCTTAAAGGAAATGCGGAAATTGCAGCACAATTAGGAAAAGATATTAAAGAATACTGCCCCGATTTGAAACAATTGACCGTTATTTTCAACCCGGCTGACATTACAGGTTTGGTAGCATTAATCCACTCAGGATTGAAACCTGAAAATGTAACTACACTTGCAGGATTGGATAGCACTCGTTTACAAAGCGAACTGGCTAAACATTTTGGAGTAAAACAAAGCGATGTTACTAATGCTCGCACTTATGGCGGACACGGAGAACAAATGGCTGTATTTGCTTCAACAGCAAAAGTAGAAGGAACACCATTAACAGAACTTATTGGCACACCGAAATTAACTAACGAACAATGGGAAGAGATGAAACTTCGCATTACAAAAGGTGGAGCAAACATTATAAGACTAAGAGGTCGCTCTTCTTTCCAAAGCCCTTCGTATGTATCGGTAGAGATGATCCGCGCAGCAATGGGTGGCGAAGCTTTCAACTGGCCTTCAGGATGCTACGTAAACACACCTGAGTTCCCGAACATTATGATGGCAATGGAAACCGAACTTACTAAAGATGGTGTTGTAATTAAAGAAACAAAAGGCACAGAAAGCGAAATGGCTGCTCTGAAAGAAAGCTACAAGCACCTTGCAAAACTTCGCGACGAAGTAATTAGCATGGGAATTATTCCGGCAGTTGCTGATTGGAAAACATTAAACCCAAACTTGTAATTTTTTAAACTTAATATATTATCAGCCGATTTTATTTAAAAATCGGCTGATTTTTTTATACAACATTAAGTAAACAAACATAATACAATGCTTTAAAGCGGAGACTTGTAAACTTGTTTTTTTATAAAAAAGGGTCAATAAAGTGTCATTATCGGGTATTTTATTGTACTTTTGTCTGTTTTTAGATTTATAATCCAATAAATATCTCATAATTAAGAATGAAACAAACATTATTAAAGAAAATTCAGAATAAAGATATCGTAGTTGGCGTAGTTGGCTTAGGTTACGTAGGTCTGCCACTTGCAGTAGAAAAAGCTAAAGTAGGATTTAAAACTATTGGCTTCGACATTCAGGCAGAAAAAGTAAAGATGGTAAACGACGGACATAACTATATTGGCGATGTAGTGAATGAAGATTTAAAAGAGATTGTTTCAAAAGGCTTGCTATCTGCCACTTCCGACTTTAGCTTCATCAAAGATGTCGACTTTGTGGCTATATGCGTACCCACTCCACTCGATATATATCAACAACCTGACATAAGCTATGTAAAATCTTCTGCCGAGTCTATAGCAAAAT
>CAYFUW010000074.1:0-9957 GCA_964346495.1 uncultured Dysgonomonadaceae bacterium | reverse complement strand
AAATTTTACGCACTATAACTGTTGCGTCGTTTTTTTAGAGTGCCGCATAACGTTTGATTTACGCAACAAATCTTTGTAAAACCCCTAATTGGCGCAAGTTTCCGCTCTGCTCAAACTTGCGCCAAAGTGGGCGAGATTTTACTTTACAAATCTACAGTTTTTTAGTATCCAGTGCAAATTTTATAATCTTACAATAGGGATAATCACAAAAAAACCAACTAAATCGTAAAGAAATAGTTGGCTTTTTTATTACTTCGGAAAATTCCGATATTGTTATCTATTATTCAACTTCAGTAGTAAGAACGTTGATCTGTTTTTCGAGATTGATTTTTTCGTATTCATCTCTCGATGCAACAATAATCTTATCGTACTCTCTAATACCTGTACCTGCAGGAATTAAGTGACCACAAATTACGTTCTCTTTCAGTCCGGTCAGGTAGTCAACTTTTCCGTTTATAGCGGCATTATTCAATACTTTAGTTGTTTCCTGGAAAGAAGCTGCCGACATAAAGCTGGATGTCTGCAATGCTGCACGTGTAATACCTTGTAGTACCTGATTGGCTGTAGCAGGAATAGCGTCTCTACTTTCGATAAGTTTCAAGTCGCGACGTTTTAGCGAACTGTTTTCATCTCTAAGTTTACGAGCTGTAATAATCTGTCCCGGTTCATAAATTTGTGAATCTCCCGGATCAACAATTACTTTTTTACCCCAGATGCGGTCGTTCTCTTCCATAATTTCGTGCTTGTCAATCAACTGTTGCTCAAGGAATCTTGTATCTCCCGGATCTACTACTTCTACTTTGCGCATCATCTGACGAACAATAACTTCGAAGTGCTTGTCGTTGATTTTTACACCTTGTAAGCGATAAACATCCTGAACTCCGTTCACAATATGCTCTTGTACTGCTGTCGGTCCTTTAATTGCCAAAATATCAGCCGGAGTAATTGCTCCGTCAGAAAGCGGCATACCTGCGCGTACAAAGTCGTTTTCCTGAACAAGAATTTGTTTTGATAACGGAACAAGATATTTTTTCTCTTCGTTTGTTTTTGAAGTAACGATAATCTCCTGGTTACCGCGTTTAATCTTTCCGAAAGAAACTTCTCCGTCAATTTCGGCAACAACAGCAGGGTTAGACGGGTTACGTGCTTCAAACAATTCAGTAACACGTGGAAGACCTCCGGTAATGTCACCTGTTTTGCCAACGGCACGTGGTATCTTCACTAACACATCACCCACATTAATCATATCTCCTTCGTTTTTAGAAACGTGAGAGCCTAGTGGCAATGTGTATGAACGCAATATATTGTCGTTTTCATCTACAATGTGAGCAGATGGTGCTTTGGTTTTGTCACGCGATTCAACAATAACTTTCTCTTTCAAGCCGGTCATTTCGTCCGATTCTACTTTGTAAGTAGAGCCTTCGATAAAGTGTTCAAACTTAATTTTACCGCTTGCTTCAGAAATAATTACCGCGTTAAACGGGTCCCATTCACTAATTAAGTCGCCCTTCTTAACTTTATCTCCATCGTTGAAGTATAGTTTTGAACCATATGGAACGTTGTGCGATAACAATACAATATTAGTGTTTGGATCAACAACACGCATTTCCATTAGACGACTTACAACAACTTTAACACTATTTCCTTGAGAGTCTTTAGATTCTACATAACGTAGTTCGTCAAACTCAAGTACTCCGTCATATTTTGTTGTAATATTGTTTTCGGATGCAATGTTTGATGCAATACCTCCCACGTGGAAAGTACGAAGAGTAAGCTGTGTACCCGGCTCACCAATAGACTGAGCTGCAATAACTCCAACTGCCTCACCTTTTTGTACCATATGTCCTGTAGCCAGGTTACGGCCATAACATTTTGCACAAACGCCCATGTGAGATTCGCAAGTTAATACTGAGCGAATTTCTACACGTTCTATAGGTGTGCCTTTTATTTTTTGAATAATCTCTTCTGTAATTTCCTCACCTGCATTTATCAGAATTTCACCTGTTGTAGGATGTTGCACGTCGTGAACGGATACACGTCCAAGGATACGTTCTTCAAGTGAAGCAATTACCTCATAATTATTTTTAATTGCCGTAGCGGTTAATCCTCTCAATGTGCCACAATCTTCTTCTGTGATAATCACATCTTGAGATACGTCAACCAAACGACGAGTCAGATAACCCGCGTCAGCTGTTTTCAGAGCCGTGTCGGCAAGACCTTTACGAGCACCGTGAGTAGAGATAAAGTACTCTAACACAGATAGTCCCTCTTTAAAGTTTGAAAGAATCGGGTTTTCGATAATTTGTGCACCTTCGGCACCGCTTTTTTGCGGTTTTGCCATCAATCCACGCATACCCGACAACTGCCTGATCTGCTCTCTTGAACCACGAGCTCCGGAGTCGAGCATCATATATACCGAGTTGAAACCCTGGTCGTCTTCCGACAGTTGTTTCATAAGAATATTCGACAATTTGGAGTTAATGTGTGTCCATGTGTCGATAATCTGGTTGTAACGCTCATTCTTTGTAATGAATCCCTGACTATGGTTTTCAACAATCTGTTCAATTTCTTTGTACCCTTCGTTAATAAGCTCTTGTTTTTCTTTAGGAATAATTACATCTTCCAGGTTGAAAGACAATCCTCCTTTGAAAGCCATTTTATAACCAAGGTCTTTAATATCGTCGAGATACTTAGATGTTCTTGCAACACCACAAGTTTTCATCACCAAACCGATAATATCGCGCAACGATCTTTTTGAAAGCAGTTCGTTTACATAACCTACCTCTTTCGGAATAGATTCGTTTGTAATAACACGACCTACCGTAGTTTGGTGCATTTTGCGAATCGGATTGCCCTCTTCATCGATATCGTCCACAATTACATTTACAAGTGCGTGAATATCAACAGCACCTTCGTTGTATGCTATAATTGCTTCCTCTTCGCCGTAGAAAGTCATACCTTCACCTTTAGCTCCCGGACGTATTTTTGTAATGTAATATAGTCCGAGTACCATGTCTTGCGACGGTACGGTAATAGGAGCACCGTTTGCAGGGTTAAGGATATTGTGTGAAGCCAGCATCAATAGTTGAGCTTCCAAAATAGCTTCGTTGCCAAGTGGTAAGTGTACCGCCATTTGGTCACCGTCAAAGTCAGCGTTGAAAGCTGTACATGCCAGTGGGTGTAACTGAATTGCCTTACCTTCAATTAGTTTAGGCTGGAATGCTTGAATACCCAAGCGGTGTAGAGTAGGGGCACGGTTCAACAGAACTGGGTGTCCTTTCATCACGTATTCCAATATGTCGTAAACTATCGGCTCTTTTCTATCAACAATTTTCTTAGCCGATTTTACTGTTTTTACAATACCTCTTTCAATAAGTTTTCTGATGATGAACGGTTTGTATAGTTCAGCCGCCATGTCTTTCGGTAAACCACACTCGTGCATTTTCAATTCAGGACCAACTACAATAACCGAACGTGCCGAGTAGTCAACACGTTTACCCAGTAGGTTTTGACGGAAGCGTCCTTGTTTACCTTTCAAACTGTCGGAAAGTGATTTCAACGGGCGGTTCGAATCTGTTTTTATTGCACTTGATTTGCGTGAGTTGTCGTAAAGCGAGTCAACAGCTTCCTGCAACATACGTTTTTCGTTACGTAAAATTACATCGGGAGCTTTGATGTCGATTAGCCTTTTTAATCGGTTGTTACGAATAATTACACGACGATAAAGGTCGTTCAAGTCAGAAGTTGCGAATCTACCTCCATCAAGTGGAACTAGCGGACGTAAATCGGGTGGAATAACCGGAATAACTTTCATTATCATCCATTCCGGTTTGTTTATATGTCTCGAACCACGGAACGCTTCTACAATTTGTAGTCGTTTTAGTGCTTCGTTAATTCTTTGTTGTGATGTATCTGTGCTAGCCTGATGACGTAGCTGATTGGCTAATTTATCCAGATTGATTCTTTCCAAAAGATCCAACAGAGCTTCTGCACCCATTTTTGCGATAAATTTATTGGGATCAGAATCGTCTAATAGTTGATTATCTTCAGGAAGTTGATCTAAGAAATCTAAGTATTCATCTTCTGAAATCAGTTCGCCATTCGGTACTCTGTCTTCTAAAACACCTGCTTGAATTACTACATATCTTTCATAGTAGATAATAGAATCAAGTTTTTTTGTTGGAATACCAAGCAAATAGCCAATTTTATTTGGCAAAGACCTAAAGTACCAAATATGAGCCACGGGAACAACCAGGTGTATGTGTCCGGTTCTCTCTCTTCGTACTTTCTTTTCTGTAACTTCAACACCGCATCGGTCGCAAACAATTCCTCTATAACGTATGCGTTTGTATTTACCGCAATGACATTCGTAGTCTTTTACAGGACCAAAAATGCGTTCGCAAAAGAGACCATCGCGTTCTGGTTTGTAAGTACGATAATTAATTGTTTCCGGTTTTAATACTTCGCCCGAAGAGTTTTCCAAGATTTCTTCAGGAGATGCTAAACCGATGGTTATTTTTGAAAAGTTACTCTTTATTTTGTTGTCTTTTCTATATGCCATGTTATTGTTGTTGTATAAAGAGTTATATTTTTATGCTAGTTGATGAAATCACCGATATGTCAAATTAATTTTAAAATAATATTGACATATCGGAATAATATATATATGGTTGTAAGTTATTGGTTAGTCTAATGTTACACTCATTCCCAATCCCTTAAGTTCGTGAAGCAGTACATTTAACGACTCAGGAATACCTGGTTGTGGCATTGCTTCTCCTTTCACTATAGCTTCGTACGTTTTAGAGCGTCCGATAACATCGTCAGATTTTACAGTAAGAATTTCTTGTAATATATGCGATGCTCCAAATGCTTCTAATGCCCAAACCTCCATCTCTCCGAAACGTTGACCTCCAAATTGAGCTTTACCACCCAATGGTTGTTGTGTAATTAGTGAGTACGGTCCAATAGAGCGTGCGTGCATTTTGTCTTCTACCATGTGACCAAGTTTAAGCATATAAATAACGCCTACCGTTGCAGGTTGGTCAAAACGTTCTCCGGTGCCACCATCATATAGATAGGTTTTTCCGTAACGTGGAACTCCTGCTTTATCGGTCCAATGGTTCAAATCGTCCATTGTTGCTCCATCGAAAATTGGCGTAGAGAATTTAACGTCTAGTTCTTGTCCTGCCCATCCCAGAACTGTCTCAAAAATTTGTCCAAGGTTCATACGAGAAGGTACACCAAGCGGATTCAGTACAATATCAACCGGAGTTCCGTCAGCTAAGAACGGCATATCTTCTGCACGTACAATTTTAGAAACAATACCTTTGTTTCCGTGACGTCCTGCCATTTTATCGCCAACTTGAATTTTGCGTTTTTTGGCTACATATACTTTAGCTATTTGCATAATTCCTGATGGAAGCTCATCGCCGATAGTCAGGTCGAAGCGTTTACGCTTAAGTGCAGCATCCAACTCTTTGTGTTTGCGCAAGTAGTTGATTACTGTAGTGCGGATAAGTTTATTCTTATGTCCGTCGCTGGTCCATTTGTTTAGTTGGATTGATTCGTAATCGATATCAGATAATACTTTCGCTGTAAACTTGGCTCCTTTTGGTACGACATCCATATTGGTATAATCTTTTATACCTGCAGATGTTTTGCCATCGGTTATAACAAGTAATTTCTCGATAAGTCTTTTCTTGAGTTCTTCCATTTGCGCTTCAAACTCTTCGTCAATTTTTGGAAGTAACGCTTTGTTAGACAATTTTGATTTGCCTTTTTTGGCTGCTTTCGATAAAAGATTTTTACCAATAACCACACCTTGTAACGATGGTGATGCTTTAAGGGAAGCATCTTTTACATCGCCCGCTTTATCACCGAAAATTGCACGTAATAGTTTCTCTTCTGGTGAAGGGTCAGATTCTCCTTTAGGTGTAATTTTTCCGATTAGTATATCGCCCGGTTTAACACGTGCACCGATACGGATTATACCATTTTCGTCAAGGTCTTTAGTAGCATCTTCACTAACGTTTGGAATATCTGCTGTCAACTCCTCTAACCCTCGTTTTGTTTCGCGAACTTCCAATGAAAATTCTTCTACGTGGATAGATGTGAAGACGTCTTCGCTAACCATTCTTTCGCTAAGTACGATAGCATCTTCAAAGTTGTAACCTTTCCAGGGCATGAAAGCTACTTTCAGGTTTCTTCCAAGAGCTAATTCGCCTTTTTCTGTAGAGTAGCCCTCTGTTAAAATTTCACCTTTAGTTACTTTTTGTCCTACTTTACAAATCGGACGCAAGTCTATTGTGGTGTTTTGGTTTGTTTTTCTAAACTTCGGAATATTATAAGTTTTAATAGCATCTTCAAAGCTGGTAAACTCTTCTTCTTCAGTTCTGTTGTATTTTATTTTGATAGTTGTAGCGTCAACATATATAACCTCTCCTTCGTTTTCTGCAGTTATTTGAGTACGTGAGTCGATAATAACTTGTTTTTCGATACCTGTACCAACAATAGGAGATTCGTTATATATCAAAGGAACCGCCTGGCGCATCATGTTAGATCCCATCAATGCACGGTTTGCATCATCGTGCTCCAAAAATGGGATAAGCGATGCTGCAATTGATGCAATTTGCATAGGAGAAACGTCCATTAGCTCAACTTCTTTTGGTCCTACAACCGGATAGTCTGCCTCTTTTCTTGCTTTAACACGAGGAAGGATAAAATTACCTTTATCGTCAAGAGGTGCGTTTCCTTGCGCGATAACTTTGTTTTCTTCTTCTTCGGCAGCTAAATAAATGACATTATTATTGTCAACATCAACAACGCCTTCTTTTGCAATTCTATAGGGCGTTTCGATAAAGCCAAGGTCATTTATTTTTGCATATACGCAAAGTGAAGATATCAGACCGATATTTGGTCCCTCAGGTGTTTCTATTGGACACAAACGTCCATAGTGTGTATAGTGTACGTCCCTAACCTCAAATCCGGCACGTTCACGTGAAAGTCCTCCGGGTCCAAGTGCCGAAAGACGACGTTTGTTAGTAATTTCTGCCAAAGGATTGGTTTGGTCCATGAATTGCGACAGGGCGTTTGTTCCAAAGAATGAGTTGATTACCGAAGAAATTGTTTTCGCATTAATCAAATCAATTGGAGTAAATACTTCGTTGTCGCGAACGTTCATTCTTTCACGAATGATACGTGCCATACGGTTCAATCCTATTCCGAATTGGTTGTAAAGTTGTTCGCCAACTGTACGAACACGTCTGTTGCTCAAATGGTCGATATCATCAACATGAGCTTTAGAGTTAGCCAATTCTATTAGATATTTGATAATTTCAATAATGTCTTCTTTAGTAAGAACACGTATGTTTTCATCAATATCTAAGTTGAGTTTTTTATTTATTCTATATCTGCCAACATCACCCAGGTCGTATCTTTTTTCAGAGAAGAACAGGTTGTTAATAACCTCTCTTGCGCTGGAGTCGTCAGCAGGTTCAGCACTGCGCAATAGACGATAGATGTGTCTTATTGCATCAATTTCAGTGTTACTTGGGTCTTTTTGTAACGTGTTGTAAACAATAGAGAAATCTGACGAATTAGGGGTCTCTTTGTGTAGAAGAATTGTTGAAACTCCCGATTCTAAAATATCGTCTATTTGCTCTTGTTCGATAACGGTTTCACGTTCAATAATAATTTCGTTTCTTTCAATAGAAGTAACTTCGCCGGTGTCTTCATCAACGAAGTCTTCCATCCACGATTTAAGGACTCTTGCAGCCAGTTTTCTACCTTGTATCTTTTTCAGGTTTGTTTTATTAACTTTCACCTCTTCGGCTAAGTCAAAAATTTCAAGGATATCTTTATCGCTTTCAAACCCAATTGAGCGTAATAGGGTAGTTACCGGTAATTTCTTTTTACGGTCAATATAGGCATACATCACATTGTTGATGTCTGTCGCAAATTCAATCCATGATCCTTTAAAGGGAATAACTCTCGCAGAATAAAGCAGTGTACCGTTAGCGTGCACACTTTGTCCGAAGAAAACTCCGGGTGAGCGGTGTAGCTGTGATACAATTACGCGTTCTGCACCATTTATTACAAATGTTCCCTTTTCTGTCATGTAAGGAATTGTACCAAGATAAACGTCCTGAATTACGGGTGCAAAGTCCTCATGATCAGGGTCGGTACAATATAAGTATAGCTTAGCTTTTAGTGGTACGCTATATGTGAGTCCTCTCTCCACACACTCTTCTATTGTGTAGCGTGGAGGGTCAACGTAATAATCTAAAAACTCAAGTACGAAGTTGTTTCTGGTATCCGCTATAGGGAAATTCTCTGTGAAAACTTTATACAGTCCTTCGTTTTTTCTACTTTCAGGTGGTGCGTCTAGTTGTAAAAAGTCTTGAAATGATTTTAATTGGATTTCAAGGAAGTCAGGAAAATCAAGTTGATTTTTTATTGACGCAAAATTAATTCTTTGGTTTGTAATATTTGAAGACATGGATTTTTGAATTTTGAACTTATGTATGTATTGACACAAAAGGTTAAGAATCTTCACTTGAAGATTCCTAACCAAGTTAACCTATTTTTAGGTAATTTCTATTTAAGTTCAATCTCTGCTCCTGCTTCTTCAAGTTGTTTTTTCAAAGCGTCAGCTTCGTCTTTAGTTACACCTTTTTTAATTTCGCTTGGAGCTGAATCCACGATTTCTTTTGATTCTTTCAAACCTAATCCTGTTAATTCTTTAACAGCTTTTACTACAGCTAATTTTGCTGCGCCAGCGCTCTTAAGAATTACATCAAATTCAGTTTTTTCTTCTGCTGCTTCTTCAGCTGCTCCAGCGGGAGCTGCTACTGCTACAGCTGCTGCTGCAGGTTCAATTCCGTATTCTGTTTTAAGAATTTCAGCAAGTTCGTTAACTTCTTTCACAGTTAAGTTAACTAGTTCTTCAGCAAATTTTTTTAAGTCTGCCATTTTTGTATTTGTTTTTAAATTGATTACTAATTTGTTTGTTTGATTTATTAATTATCCCTTTCCGAAAGTGTTTCTAATACTCCATGGAGTATGTTGCCACCGGATTGGAGAGACGAAATAACATTCTTAGCAGGTGATTGTAAGATTGCGATAACGTCGCCGATAAGTTCTGTTTTACTCTTGATACTAACAAGGTCTTTTAATGTGTTAGCTCCAATAAAGAAGCTCTCTTGTACATAAGCACCTTTAAGTGCAGGTACTGCAGACTTGTTTTTGTTATATTTCTCAATGAGTTTTGCAGGAGCATTTGCATTGTTTGAAAACATAATAGCTGTGTTTCCGTGCAATAGCGGATACAATTCTTCGTAGTTTCCATCGAATGTTTCAAATGCTTTACGTAAAAGAGTGTTTTTTACTACCAACAATTTAATTTCTTCCTTGTTGCACTCTCTTCTCAAAACACTTGTTTTTGCAGCATCTAGTGTTGCAATATCTGTAAGATAGAAGTGTTCGTACTGTTGCAGGTTAGCTGCTATATTTTCTATAATTAAATTTTTATCTTCCTTCTTCATAGATTCTTCTTTTTAACAATTAGATTTCTTCTATCGATTTACTGTCCACTTTAATACCTGGACTCATCGTACTAGAAAGATAAATACTTTTAATATAAGTACCTTTTGCTGCTGTTGGTTTCAATTTAATCAATGTTTGAATAAATTCTTTTGCGTTATCCACAATTTTATCAGCTTCAAATGATACTTTTCCTATAGAGGCGTGAACAATACCTGCTTTATCTACTTTAAAGTCGATTTTACCTTGTTTAACTTCCTTAACTGCTTTCGCAACATCGGGAGTTACAGTACCACTTTTTGGGTTAGGCATCAATCCACGAGGTCCTAAAACTCTACCTAGTGCACCTATTTTTCCCATAATTTGCGGTTGAGTGATAATCACATCAATATCGGTCCAACCTCCTTTAATTTTTTC
>CAYFUW010000073.1:0-10268 GCA_964346495.1 uncultured Dysgonomonadaceae bacterium | reverse complement strand
CACGTACCACGCAACACGTATCACTCAATACTGAGCAAAATTTCTATCCACTCCCTCACGCACCCTTCTCCACCTTTTTTAGAGAGAATATGAATATTAGGAATCCGTTTTATCTGCTTTACAGCATCGGCGGGACATGCGGCAAACCCAACACTTGATAACAACTCGGCACAATTTATATCATCGCCGATATATGCTGTTTCGCTTAAAGAGATATTCTCTTTTTCGCAAATCTCTTTTGCCGATTCCAATTTAGTTCTGGCAGTACCTTGATAAAGATAGTCAACTTTTAGTTTTTGAGCGCGTCTTTCAACAATTTTAGTATCCTCGGATGTGATTATTCCAGTTTTAATTCCGGCTTTCCTCAACAAAGAGAATCCCATTCCATCTTTGGTATTGAATTTTTTCAACTCATCGCCATTTTCAGAATAGTACATTCCGCTATCGGTCAAAACTCCATCTACATCGGTCAAAAATAATTTTATCATAGCCTAAATTGTTATTTTCTATTTGTTACCAGGCTGTCCAGCCTCCATCATAAACAAGAGTTGAACCTGTCATGTAGCTGCTTGCATCGCTTGCCAAAAAAGTAAACGGTCCGTTCAGCTCTTCCCTGTTACACATCCGTCCCAGTGGTGAAAGTTTCTCCCAGTTTTTCAGGAAAGGTTCGGGGTGATTATTATATATTCCGTGCGGTACAATTGCGTTACAACGAATACCGTCACGAGCATAAAATGTTGCTATATAGCGTGTAAAGTTCGGGATAAAGCTCTTTGAAGCAATGTAGTCTATCGGTTTAAAATTTGATACTCCTTCGCCAAAGTCGTACAAACTTTGATTGGGCGATACAATTGAGTAAGTGGATGCAACGTTGATGATAACACCGCTTTTCTGCTGCAACATCTGTCTGCAAACCACTTGTGTAACAATAACCGTTCCGATAAGATTTACCTCGACCGACTGACGCAATGTGGCGATTGGATAGTTCTCGAATCGGCTCATATTGACTTTCGAAACACCCTCCTGGTCGAACTTGGCATCAATTGCAGCATTATTTATCAGCACATCGATTCTTCCAAACTTATCAACTGCCGACTGTACAGCTTGTTCGCAAAGTTGCTCGTCGGTAATATTTAACGGAATTATCAGATAATTGCTTTTTTCTATTCCAAGCGATGACATTTTTGTCACAAATTCGTCTGCTTTCGACAGATTTTTATCGGCAAGAACAACATATGCTCCTTGCTGTAGAAAATTGGTGCAGATTTCGGTTCCTATTTGTCCGAGTGCGCCTGTAACAAAAATAACTTTGTCTTTTACGGTAATTTGATTATTCATGATTACAAATTTCAATTATTTTTTTCGATTCTGCTATCTGCCTTTTCACATCCTGAGCGGAAAATCGTGATAAATGATGAAAAAAGTATTTGGTCTGTTCAACGAACAGGTCGTTACGATCGAAATTTTCGAGATAGTGCTTTTCTGCTTCTGCACTTGGTCTTTTAACTGTAAGAGACGAATCAAAAAATTTGAACTCAACAGTAGCTTCATCAAACACAACTTTCAGAAATCTCTCTTTCACCTTTTCGAAATAATTCAGATGTACATTCGCGGTTATTCCGCTTTCAAAACCCATAATCACATCCATGCCGCTCTCTACATCTACTTCCAGATTGCTTCTGTAGTTGGGAAGCGAGTAATATCTGTCGGGTAACTCATCGGTAAGGAAAAACATCATATCCAAATCGTGAGAAAGAGTGAGCGCAACACCGCCTCCCAACTCTTTTTTGGCAGCATATCCTGTTCTGTAATCTTCCCAGGGGTGCCAGTCGGGCAGATATTCCGCCCATTTGCCTTGAATACTTACAACATTTCCAAAAATTTTCTCACGAATATACTCTTTTATCTGCAACACATGCGGGTGAAATCGCATCATATAAGCCACATGCAGATAGAGATTATTATCTAATAGTACTTTTTGCAGTCGGTCAAGTCCTTCTGTTGTATGCGACAGTGGCTTTTCGACCAAAACGTGCATTCCTCTCTCTGCACATCTGATTGCCTCCTCCAGATGCAGACTCGTAACGGTGCAAACAAAAGCCACTTTTGGCGAGAATTTGTCCACCTCTTCCCACGAGAGACAAACAGATACTTTTGCATTGCCAATATCTCTGAAAGGCAGGTTTCGCCTACGCAAAACGATAAGATTTTCGTAACCTAAAGTCCACAAGTTACGGATGTGTCGCTCTCCTATAGAACCGGCACCGATAACAAGAACAGGTGTGTTTTTATCTATCTTAAAACTGGACATAATCTTTTGATTCTGAAATCTTTTGTTCTGCTTTGATAAAGCTGTTAATATCATCAATATCTATGGCAAAATCATTTGGAACAATATAAGGAAGGATTTTTTTTCCGCTCATAGAGCCGTTTAAAATTGTCTTTGTCCGGATAACATCCAAAAAGCCTATTTGCCAATATTTTTTGGGTAATTTCTGTCGTGGCTGATTAAAAGGCTCGTCTATTCCCGGTGCATCGAGCAAGGGTTGCATATACTCATTTTCGTCCGTTATGCTCCACATTTTATATGGCGTTACAGGGCTTTCGGTAACTATACGCAAACTGTCAGCATCCGATTGAATAAGGCGATTGACACATTCGTCAATTATCTCAACAGTTCTTATGGGCGATGTTGGACGCAACTGCACAACAATATCAGGTTCGTAATTCTCGTTCTCCCTGAGCCAGCGCAACGCGTGTTCAAAAGCCTCCAAGTCGGTGCTCATATCCTGCGCAAATTCATCGGGACGCATAAATGGCGTTTCGGCTCCATATTTTCGGGCAATTTCCGCTATTTTCGGCGAATCGGTCGATACGATAACACGGTTGATAGTTTTACTTTTCAATCCGGCTTCAATAGAATAGGCAATAAGCGGATGATTTGCCAAAGGCAATATATTTTTGTTGGGCAGACCTTTACTGCCGCCTCGTGCCGGAATTATGGCAAGTACTTCGCTCATGCTTTATATTTTAATTTTTTTCGCTGAACAGCTTCAATATCCAATATCTCTTTTGATTTGTAGGTCATCGCGATATAGGTGTGATTCAGGTCGCGAATTAGTTTTTGAAGTCCGGGAACTTCCAGCGATGCTGCATGGTCAGTCCCTTTCCATGTTCTGTCTTTGGTAAAGTGTCTTTCAATCCAATTTGCACCCAATACGTATGCAGCAACGTCAATTGCAATGCCCAAATGGTGCCCCGAAAAACCAATATCCTTAACTCTATCTTTGTAATTTTCGGCAATACGCCTGATTTCGAGCAAACTTACATCCTCAAACGGAACCGGATAACCCGAAGTGCAAGAGTACAGAACAAGTCTATCTTTAGCTTGATTTGTCTCTTCAAAAAGATTAATCAAATCTTCCTCCTCTTCACGAGTGGTCATTCCCAGGGAGATATGTACTTCGCCGGAATAGTTATCGCGCAACTCTTTCAATAACGAAATATTGTTATTTACGGCAGAAGGCACTTTTATCAATCCAGGATTCAAAGAGATAACCTCTTTTGTTGATGTTAAATCCCACACCGATGTGGAATACTCGATTTCCACCTCTTCGCAATACTCCTTCAGCTCAGCATGTTGCTCAATTGTAAACTCAAGGGCTTCGCGATGTTTCCCGTAACTTTCTCCGTATGAGTTCCATGGTTGCGGATGCGGAGCATTGTATGCCTCTTCCGAAAGCAACTCTTTGATATTTCTTTTTTGAAATTTGGCTACCGTTGCACCACACTGTTTTGCTAAAAGAATAAGCTCTTTAGCAATATCCATCTTCCCTAAATGGTTACACCCTATTTCGGCAATTACTTTTGGTTTATTCATATCTCTGTTTTTTGAAAAGTTCAGATTTTCTATACTCCTGTCAGGCTACCTAAATCAATTTGTTTTATACTGAAATTTTATCGCAGACAACTCTTCGTTTGCCTGAGTAATTTTGTTTTTAAGGTTTTCTTTATAATCGGTTAGCTTTTGTTGCAACTCTTCATCGCCTGCAGCAATAATTTGCATTGCCAAAATTGCGGCATTTAACGAACCGTTTATTCCTACTGTTGCCACAGGTATTCCGGGTGGCATTTGCACGATTGCAAGAAGCGCATCCATTCCGTCGAGTGAAGCATTAATCGGCACTCCTATTACGGGCAGAGTGGTCATAGCGGCAATTACTCCCGGTAAATGGGCTGCCATACCTGCTGCAGCAATTATTACTTTTATTCCTCTGTTTTGTGCATTTTTAGCAAATTTCTCCACCTCTTCCGGTGTGCGATGTGCCGATAGTGCATTAATTTCGAACGGGATTTGCATCTCATCGAAAAATTTTGCACACTTCTCCATTATGGGATAGTCTGATGTACTACCCATTATTATACTTACTACTGGTTTCATAATTTAAAAAAAGGGAATCGTGCTTTAAGGCCGATTCCCTTCCAATTTGTTTTGATAATTTATTGGCCAATCTCTTTTTTGTAACCTTCTGCTGTTAGAAGTCCTTCAATTTGAGACGCGTCTTCCAGAGTAGCTCTGATAAGCCAACCTGCTCCGTATGGATCGCTGTTAACTAAGTCGGGTTGATCTTCTAGTTCCGGATTCACTTCCAACACCTCACCTGTAACAGGCATAACAAGGTCAGAAACTGTTTTTACTGCTTCTACGCTACCAAAAATATCACCTTGTGCTAATGTTTCACCTTCGGATGTAATATCCACGTAAACAATTTCACCTAATTCGCTTTGGGCAAAATCAGTAATTCCGATAACAACTTCATTACCTTCTACTCTTACCCACTCATGATCGCTTGAATACTTTAAATTTTCTGGAAATTTCATACTTTAATACTATTAAAAATTAATCTTTCTGTAAAAATACCACTATTTTTTTTAACTACAAAAAAAATCAGACACCAAGTCTAACAAATTGGAAAGATAATAAAAATCCGACCAAAAAACCGGCTATTACCTGACCAAATGTATGCCTTTTTAATATTAGGCGCGATGTGCCAATCATACCTGCAATGACAAATGCAATCATAAACAGATAGTATGGATTACTCTTTTCAACAAAAAAGCACACGGCTAACACTCCGCCAACGAGTCCACCGGCTCCCAACATGTGCGCGCTAATTTTCCACCAAAAGGTGATAATTGTTGCAACAAGCATTATTGCGATAGATGCTAAACTCAGCATCAGGAACCACTTGGGCATTCCCATTTTATAATAATACCATATCATAAATGAGTAACTGATCAATGTAATCAGATACGGCAGAAATCTCTCTTTCCTATTTTTTAATGACAAATCTGACACCATTTTTAATTTATAGAGTCCCAAAATAAGCAGAGCCGGTAAAACAAATGAAAAAATAATCGCAGGCGCCATTATTGTCCAGAAGTCCTGGATAAAAATCAGTCTGAAATATGTGTAAACAAACAGAAATGCAATGCTGTAAATGGGCATTAACAACGGCTGAAAAATGGTTGAAATAAATGTAGATATCTGTTTTGTCATTTTCTGTAATATTTTGTCTTAGCTATAATTTTTTTCTTAAACGTGCTACGGGTATGTTCAACTGTTCGCGATATTTAGCCACAGTGCGTCGCGCTATAATATATCCCATTTCGTTTAGCATTTTGGTAATTTTGCCATCGGTCAAAGGTTTTGTGTGATCCTCCTTTTCGATAATCTCTTTCAATGCAACCTTTATCTCACGTGACGAAATATCTTCTCCCTCGTCGGTTTGCATTGCTTCCGAAAAAAAGAATTTCAGCGGATAAACTCCACCGTTGGTTTGCACATATTTACTATTGCTCACGCGAGAAATTGTAGAAATATCCAACGACGTCACATTTGCTATATCTTTCAGTATCATCGGCTTTAGAGTGGCTTCATCTTCAGTAAGGAAAAACTCTTTCTGAAATTTGATTATTGCCTCCATAGTTTTCTTCAGCGTGTTCTGTCGCTGTTTTATGGAGTCGATAAACCACTTTGCCGAATCAACTTTTTGCTTCATAAAGAGCATCGCCTGCTTCTTATCGGTTGATACACTCTCCTTATTTTGACTGTACCCCTGCAACATTTCAGCAAAGGTATTGTTTATTTTTAAATCGGGAATGTTTTTATTATTTAAATACATAGAAATTTCGCCATTGTAAACTTCCACGATAAAATCGGGCGTGATATCGTTCAATGCCATTTCTACGGGATCGCCCAAAATATTTCCGGGTTTGGGATTTAGTGACAGAATGATTTCCATCGCTTCACGAAGCTCATCTTTAGAAATTTGCAAAGCGCGGATTATCTTATCGTAATGTTTTTTGGAAAATTCGTCGAAATAGTTTTCAATGATTTCCGAAGCTATTTCCTGCTCCTCTGATATGGAGATTCGTTTTAATTGCAACAAAAGACACTCTCTTAAATCTCGTGCGCCAATTCCTGCCGGCTCCAAATCTTGAATAACATTAAGTATCTCTTCAAGTTTCTCTTCCGAAACATCTATATTTTGTTGAAAAAGCAAATCGTTTGATATTGATTGAAAATTGCTCTGCAGATAACCGTTCTCATCTAAATTACCGACAATATATATTGCAATTTCTTTATCAACCGGCTGTAGTTCACGAAGGTTTATCTGCTCCACCAGGAAGTCGTTTAACGATATTGTATTTGAAAATGTGGAACCTATAAAATCGGGTTCATCTCTTCTGCGCGACTCCCTCATCTGGAAATCGGGCACATCATCTTCATTCAGATAATCGCCTAAAGAGATATCTTCCGATGATTCATCTGTCTCCCTGTCTAAACTCAAATCTTCATCCTGACCATCCGATTCAAAATCGCCAGTATCGAGCGCCGGATTATCTTCAAGTTCTTGTTTTATTCTGTCTTCAAGCTCTACCGTATTCAACTCAATCAGCTTTATCACTTGCATTTGCAGTGGAGAAAGTTTTTGTACCTGTTTGAGTTCCTGTTGTTGCCTAAGTTTCATGAATCTGTATAATCAATATCCCTTTTGGTAGTTTGAGATGACAAAGGTAAGTAAATATTTATTGTTTATACCTGAATAGGAAAAGAAATAAACGGTTTATAAATACAAAAAAACAGACTGCAATCACAAAATTAGTTAAATTGCAAGTCTGTTTCTATAGGAAGCCGCATCAGTGGAAAATTCGAAACTCCCTATGACAGGATTTGAGTGTCATGACATCTTTGTAATCCGCCGGACGTAAAGTCTATCTCGAAAGACGCGGCCCGCCATTGATATCATGAACGAGTCTCGGTTTATTTTTTTTAATTGATGAGTTTCCCGTTCGACTAATGCGGCAAATACTCTTTCATTCTTCTGACATCAAAGATAAATAAGATATTTTAATATACCAAATATTTTTTAATCTTTTTTTATTTTTTTCTATCTGATAACAGTTGTCGCTAACAAAAAAACTATGTTTATATTAAATCTGAAGTCTATCTACCTAATACTTAGACTAGATGCCTTTTTTAATCAACTTTCTAACACTAGTACCAACTTTTACCAAATATGTTCCTTCTGCAAGATTAGAAAGCGGTATTACTGTTTGTTCGGAAGTGATTTTAGCTGAATAAACATCGCGTCCTTCCATAGAAACAATAGTTACTTTTGAAGGCAACATGCTGTTTGGTACTTCTAAAGTTACCTTATCGGAAGCAACGCTCGGGTACAATTTCATTTTCGCTCCCTCAACAGATTCTATACTGCTTGACTCTTCTCCTGTGTAACCAGTATAATAACCACCATTATAATTATATACTACCCAATTTTTAGCTTTAGCTATATTTACATCTGCAATTGTTGCAACGTTCTCTTCGGCAGGGTTTGATTTATCAACTATAAATAATTCATATTCGAGCGGAGTTGTATTCACCGGAAGACTATTGACAAGATTAGTCATATTTTCACCTTTTATCTTGTTGCTATAACAATATATTCTATAAATATTTGGTGCAGTACTAAAGTCCAGCTTTTCTATCATGTTACTACTACAAGATATTTGCTCTAGCTTTGGCGCTTCGGAAATATCAAGCGTTTTAATTTGATTTTTGTTACAACCAAGCAAAACTAATTTATCTGTACCTTCCAGGGTAATAGATGTAATCTTGTTACCACCACAACCTAATCTAACTAATTCGCCTTCAATTGTGATTGTCGGGTCTTGAACTGTAAAATTTGAGAATTGTTCATTAATAAAAGTACCGGTAGCTCCTGTAATGGTTGGAGGAACACCTTGCACTGTGGTTATCGACAAACTAATTACCTGCCCTACAGGTATTTCTGTAACAAGCGTAATTTTACCTTGTGCAAATGTGTTGCCGATTAATAGCCCCATAAGTGGGATAATTGTAAGTAAAGTTTTAATTTTTCTCATAATTTATTATTGCTTATTAATTAATATATAATGTATTATAAATATCAAAATCAAGAATTTACAATCTAATTCTGATTTTGGGTTGCAAAGTTATGCAAAATCAGATTATTAGCAACAAGTTTTTGAAAATTTGATGAAAAGTGCAAATAAAAAGCTCTGATAAAGAGAATTTTTAATTAAAATATGATGAAAATTGTTTAACAAAGCAGACATTTTCTATTTTTTCAGATACTCAAAATAAAATAGTAACCTAATCTAGTGCACTTTTTGAAAGATTTCCTTCATAAATTCAAATCTTTGTGCTATTTTTGCACAAATATAATAAAACTGTGCATTTATGACTGTAGCAATATCGAAAACAAAGAAAAAACTCATTGAAGTAGCTCGCCAACTTTTTGCAAGAGATGGTGTTGAGCAGACTACAATGAACGATATTGCAGAAGCGTCACAGTTTGGAAGAAGAACACTTTACACATATTTCAAAAGCAAAAATGACCTGTATAATTCAGTAATACAATCGGAATTAGAAAGTTTATACGCTGTATTGGAAGATGTTCTCAGAAGAGATATGACAGCCGACAACAAACTTCTTCTTTTCGCGTTTAGCAGATTAAATGCCATAAAAGATGTTGTAAGACGCAACGGGACATTAAAATCCGATTTTTTTCGCGATATTTGGAGAGTTGAAAGTGTACGTAAGGAGTTCGATAGAAAAGAGACAAAATATTTGGCAAGCATAATGAGCGAAGGGTGTGAAAACGGAATTTTTGTTATCAAAAATATTCCTAAAACAGCCGAAATAATTCACTACGCACTTAAGGGACTGGAAGCACCCGTTATTCGCGGAGTTCTCGATTTGAGATTTGACAGACAGAGTGACAGAGAGTTAATATCAAATATTATTTTCAAAGGATTAAAAAATAAAGAACAGAATTTTAAATATACACAACAATGAAATTATTAGAAGGAAAAACAGCACTTATTACCGGAGCAGCTCGCGGTATAGGTAAAGCAATAGCTCTAAAAATGGCATCGGAAGGTGCAGACATAGCTTTCACAGATTTGAATATTGATAAAAATGCAAAAGAGACCGAAAAAGAAATCTCTGCACTTGGAGTAAAATGCAAAGGTTATGCATCGAATGCTGCAAACTTTGATGAAACTCACACTGTTATTGAGGAAATCATGAAAGATTTTGGTCGTATCGATGTGTTGGTAAACAATGCAGGTATTACCAAAGACGGCTTGATGATGCGTATGGGCGAAGCTCAGTGGGATGCAGTTATTAATGTAAACTTAAAATCGGCATTCAACTTTATCCATGCAGTTACTCCAATAATGATGCGTCAAAAATCGGGCAGCATTATTAATATGAGTTCTGTAGTAGGTGTGTCGGGCAACGCGGGACAAGCAAACTACTCTGCATCGAAAGCAGGTATGATTGGTTTGGCAAAATCTATCGCTAAAGAGTTAGGTTCTCGTGGAATCCGTGCAAACTCAATTGCACCGGGCTTCATTATTACCGACATGACAGGACAACTTTCAGAAGAGGTTCGCAACGAGTGGGCAAAACAGATTCCATTACGTCGCGGTGGCACTCCGGAAGATGTTGCAAATGCAGCACTTTTCCTTGCATCTGACCTATCTTCTTATGTAAGCGGTCAGGTTCTACACGTTTGCGGTGGAATGAACACATAATTTTATTTATATCGATATGTAAACAATTTAGAATATGAGTCTTTTGCGTTATGCTTGAGGCTTATATTCTTATTGTGTAACTCTTTTATATATTCAGATTCACACAGTTTATTAATATCTGC
>CAYFUW010000072.1:0-10307 GCA_964346495.1 uncultured Dysgonomonadaceae bacterium | reverse complement strand
CGTGTTTCGTGTTACGAGTTCTGAGTTTTTAAAATATTACACACAAATTCCCCTTTAGGGGCTAGGGGTAAAAGGTCTTGTGTCTTGACTCTTGGTTCTTGCGTCTGATTAGAGTGATTTGTAATCCCGACTTTTCGAACAGTTCACTCGTTTACTGAATAATACCACGCGAAAGGATTCGCGCGGAAGCAATGTGTTCTGTGCTCTGAGCTCTTAGTTCTGACCATTGACGAATATTTCCACATTTTCCATTTGTTGTTTTTCTCATTTGTCGCATTATAGCTATATTTGCAGTTTAATAATTATTTAAGTTTAAAAAATAATAAATCAATCGATATTAACTATACGTTATGTACAAAAAAACATTAATAGCAGCACTTCTGTTATCCATTTTACTGGCAGGATGCACATCATACAAAAACATTGCTTACATGCAAAATGAAAGCGAGATGTTGGAGCAGGTTTATACCGAAAGATACGAAACCCGTATTATGCCAAACGATTTGTTGACAATCACGGTAAACGCGCTGGATAAAGAGGCGGGTGAGCCTTTCAACTTAACCTATCCGGTTGCAGGTAGTGTAGGAGGTGTACAAGCCTTACAAAAGTATTTGGTGGATAATAATGGCGAAATCAATTTCCCGACTGTTGGTCTGATTAAGGTTCAGGGACTTACCCGTCGTGAGGCGGAAGCGCTTATTCTCGATAAAATCGGAGCCAATTTTAAGGAAAAACCGTTGGTGGTCGTGTCTCTGTCCGATTTTAATATATCGGTTATCGGCGAAGTGGCACGCCCGGGTACTTACAAGGTGGAAAATGAAAAGATAAATATTTTTCAAGCTCTCTCACTTGCCGGAGATATGACAATTTTCGGTATGCGCGATAACGTGAGGATTTTCAGAGAACATGCCGATGGCACAAAAGAGGATATAGTGATTAATCTGAACGATAAAAATCTGATGCACTCGCCATACTACCATCTTCAGCAAAATGATGTTTTGTATGTACAACCCAATAAAGCAAAATCGCAAGGTTCGGAAATAGGTACAATGACAACGCTTATGGTGTCGAGTGCATCTATTCTGATTTCTATTGTAAGTTTAGTTTTCAATATAGTAAAAAAATAAAAGATGAGAGATTTAGAGAAAAACTTATCGGACGTTGAATTGCTAAAAGATATAATTGGCAAAGAGGATGAGGAAAAATCATTGATGGAACTGATTTTTCCTTACCTAATTAAATGGAGGTGGTTTGTTTTGTCAGTAGTTATAGCATTACTGATGGCATTTGTTTACTTGAGATATGCCGAGAGAGTTTATCAGGTTAGTTCATCCGTTATATTGAAAGACAGGAAAGAGAATAAAATGACAAGCGGTAGCTCTATGCTGGGCAATATAGATGTTTTCGGTACAGTTAGTAATGTTGATAACGAAATAGAGGTAATGCGCTCTAAGTCAATTGTTAAATCTACCGTAAACAAATTAAGGCTTCATACTTTATATAATATAAAAGGTAGAGTGAAAACTGCCGATTTATATTCTGAAAGTCCTATATTGGTTACTATGGAACAAGATGATTTGGACAGACTCAAATCGCCCATTATGCTTACCGTAGAAATCAATGAAGATAAGTCTATTACTGTTGCACAGACCAATAACGGGAAACAAAATCAGGTAACGCTTTATACTCTTCCAACATTATATAAAACATCGCACGGAAACGTTACTATTTCGTATAGAGATGTAGATAATCTGAAGTATGATGATTCTCCTATTTATGTAGAGATACATCCGGTTGCAGGAATTGTAAACCAATATCGGAAAAATCTCTCTATAGCTCCTACATCAAAAACCACATCGGTTCTTAATCTGCATTTAAATACATCAGAAATATCCAAAGGTATAGATTTTCTTAACACTCTTATTGCAGTTTATAACGAAGATGCAATTGCCGATAAAAACAGGGAGGCTCTCAACACCAAAGAGTTTATCGAAGAGCGTATAATTCTTATCGACAGGGAGTTAGGTGATGCAGAGCGTAATGTGGAGCAGTATAAAAAGTCGCAGGGATTGACAGATATTCAAACGGATATGCAGATATCGCTTCAAAAAGAGGGACAGTATGAGCAACGTTTGATAGATGTTAGTACGCAACTAAATCTGGTAGAGTACCTAGATAAATATGTAAATGAGCAGGCAAACAAATATAAATTGGTGCCGAGTAACGTGGGAGTTGAAGACCCTACTCTGATGGCAACAATAAACGAATATAATAAAAACGTGCTTGAGCGTGACAGACTATTGCGCACCAATTCTGAGTCTAACCCGGTTGTGCAAAAACTGGATGGTCAGATAGAGGCTTTGCAGGAGGCAGTGATTGCATCTATTGGTAGTGTTAAGCAAAGTTTAAAGATTGCTCGTAACGATGCTCAAAGACAGGTAAACAGATTTAGAGGACTGGCCGGTATGGCACCCACTCAGGAACGTCAGTTTGCCGAAATAGCACGTGAACAGCAGATTAAGTCAGCTCTATTCCTAAAACTTCTTGAAAAACGTGAAGAGAATGCATTGGCTCTATCCGCATCGGCAAATAGTGCAAAAACACTTGACGAGGCATCTATAAATCGTAAGGTTGCACCAAAAGCTAGTGTGGTTTTAATGGCTGCATTCTTGCTTGGATTGTTGATTCCCGTATTGATAATATATTTAAAAGATTTGTTGCATTATAAAATTGTTACCAGGAGAGATATCGAGAGGATGACAAAACTGCCTATTTTGGGCGAGGTTCCAAGGGCAGAAGATGATGTTGTTGTTGTGACCGATGGCGAAAACAGGGAGTCTGATGAGGCGTTTCGTGTTTTGCGTACAAACTTACTATTTACTTTAGATAATAATAAAAAAGTAGTTTTGGTTACATCTACTCAACCAAAAGAGGGCAAAACTTTTGTCTCCATAAATACGGCAGTTAGTTTGGCTATTTTGGGTAAAAAGGTTCTTTTAATGGGGCTTGATTTGCGTATGCCAAAATTATCGGAGTATATACATCTAAATTCAGATATAGGTATGTCGCAATATCTTGCAGGTTATGAAAAAGATATAGATAAATTGATACAGCCGTCTCTAATTAATGATAACTTGTCGGTTATAGCTTCCGGAAAAGTTCCGCCAAACCCTGCTGAGCTTATCTCTAAAGAGTATCTGGATGAAGCGATTGAAATATTGAAACAACGTTTCGATTACATTGTTATTGACTCCGCTCCGGTTGCTTTGGTTACGGATACCGTTGTTGCATCGCGCGTAGCTGATACAACAATGTATGTGTGTCGTGCAAACTATTCGCATCGTGCAAATATCAATTTGGCTAACGAGTTGTCGAAAAGAGGAAAACTGCCCAATGTCTCTTTGATTGTAAACGATGTTACAAACTTCCAGCACGGATATGGCTACGGATATGGCTATGGTTATGGTTATGGCTACGGTGGCTATGTAAGTAAAAAGAAGAAAAAACGTTTTTCTATTTAGATAATTCTAAACTTGGAGGATATTTTTAATTTCTGAATTGTTTAGGGGTACGAACTATCGGTTGCTGCGGTCGTTGAGTTTATCAAAACGGTCGCAGCAATTTTTTTTTCGTAAGCTTAAGTAGCAGCTACTTATAAATCGTAAATCCAAACTTCATTCTCGCGAAAGCGGGAACCAAAATCGCAAATAAAAATGTCGGAGGGATTTGCAATCCCGACTTTCCGAACAGTTTACTATCAACTAGTTTACTAAAAGCTTGTCAACTTGTTTGCTATTAACCAGTTTACTGAATAATACCACGCGAAAGGATTCGCGCGGAAGCTCTGTATTCCGTGTTCTGTGCTCTGTGTTCTGTGTTACGTGTTTCGTGTTGCGAGTTGCGGGTTGCGGTACCCTGTAGAGACGTCATATTATGGCGTCTTATCAAATGAGCTGATTATTATATAACGAATTAAATATGATGTTTGCCTCAACTCTCCCATTTTACAAAGGGGAGTACCGCCGATAGGCGGGAAGGGTTAGGTAATAGTTCCGAGTATGTAGTTTTGAGTTTGTAGTTTTGAGCTCTGTGTCCCGGGTTCCGAGTTCTGTGTTCTGTGTTCTGTGTTACGTGTTACGAGTTACGTGTTTCGGGTTGCGAGTTTTTAAAATATTACACACAAATTCCCCTTTAGGGGGCAAGGGGGTAAAAGGTCTTGTATCTTGGCTCTTGGTTCTTGCGTCTAATTAGCGTGATTTGCAATCCCGACTTTCTGTTTACTTGTTTACTATCAACTCGTCTACTGAATAATGCGCTTAAACTATTTCCCCTTTAGGGGTTAGGGGTGTAAAACTTTGCGTATCTTTGTGGTTAAGCTTTGTAATTAGCTTATATTGTAACAGAGATTTATTATTTATCTGACAAATTTCTATTTAAAGTGCTTTCTAAACAGGATACAAAAATATTAAAAGGATGTGCAATTTTAATAATGCTGTGGTTGCATCTGTTCAATAATCCGGATAGAACACTTCTACTTGAAAACTTTATCGTAATAAAAGGTCTCCCTTTAGCCTATCTGATAAGCAAATTTGCATCTGTTTGTGTCCCTTTATATCTGTTCCTCGGTGGATATGGGCTCTATCTGACCTGGAAAACGGGTTCGAAAAAATCAAACAAACTGCGAATATTTCTTCTATATCTGAATTTTTGGCTGGTTTTCGTTCTATTTGTTGGTTTAGCCTGTTTTGTTAATCCGGAAAAATATCCCGGAAGTTCAATTGAATTCATATCTAATATTACCGCTTGGAAAACATCATACAATTGGGAGTGGTGGTTTCTGTTTCCATATGTTGTAATCATATTTTTTAGTAAACCACTTTTTAGTTGGATTGATAAACATAAAACTATATCGGCAAAACGCTGTTTGGTCTTGTTTATCTTGTATCGTTTGTGTTGATATTATTTTATCGTGATAGCTATTTGAGTAATAATTATTTTATTTATATGCTAACACGTGTTTTGGGATTGTTATTTCCATTCACATTGGGTGTTTTGTGTGCAAAAAACAGTTGGACTGAAAAATTCAGAACTTATCTTTTCAGATATAAAAACACCAATTCCGTCATACTATTGTTCTTGTTCCTACTTGTTCTGTTTATGATGATAATTCCGGTATACGCGCAAGCCATTGTTACTCCATTTGTTGTTTTGGCATATGTTCTTCTTTTTTCCGGTTTGAGGAAGGGTGCATTAGTAAGCAATATTTTACTCAAATTAGGTGAGGAGTCTACCAATATGTGGCTGATTCACACCTTCTTTTGCTATTATCTATTCTCCGATTTTATTTATGGATTCAAATATCCCGTGATAATATTTTTAGTGCTAACTGTAATTTGTTACTTAGTTTCTCGTTTAATAAATATTGTGTATAAACCCATAGCCGGGAGAATTGGTGACTTCGTGATCGGGAGATTTTGTGATCGGGAGACTTCGTGACTGGGAGAGAGGGCGAATTTGCTTCGCGACACACCATTCGCAGAATGGCGCGAGCGGAGGGAGACTCTGTTCGGTGGCTGAGCATCGTCGAAGCCAGATGTTATAGTAACTTAACAATATAGCATTTCGACAAGCTCAATGCCCGGAAATTCAAATACAATGAAATGTGGCTACGTGTATATATTGCTCTGTGCGGACGGTAGTTACTATACTGGAAGCACAAATGACTTGGAGAGGCGATTGGCGCAACATCAAGCAGGAGAAGGTGCAAACTATACTAGAAAACGCTTGCCTGTTAAGTTGGTTTATTATGAGAAATTTGATAGAATTTCAGAGGCATTTTACAGAGAGAAACAAATTCAGGGCTGGAGTCGTAAAAAGAAACAAGCTTTGATAGAAGGAAGATATGATGATTTGGTGAAGTTGTCAAAAAAAAGTACAAATTAAAATGGTATATCGTTTTTTGAACTAAAAAAAACAAAAATATGAAACGTTATTGTCAAACATTAGATTTATATGATGACCCTGAGCTTATTGAACAATATGAGCGGGAGCATCAAAGAGTATGGCCCGAGATAAAAGCAGGCATAAAAGAGGTGGGAATTTTGGATATGCAAATTTATCGCCTTGGAAACAGGCTGTTTATGATTGTAGATACTGTTGATGACTTCGATTGGATTGAAGATAACAAGCGCCTGGCAACTCTGCCGAGACAAGCCGAGTGGGAGAACTACATGTCTAAATTTCAGGTATCGAAAGAGGGACAAGCCTCGCACGAAAAATGGCAGATGATGAAACCTATATTCTTTCTGAACGACGAAGAATAGACAAACATAACGGGTATAGTGTAAAATAAGTCATAAAACAATATGAAAATTATTAAAGGAAAAGACGGAACAAACTATCTGTTGCCTTTTATTCTGGTGACATCTTTATTCTTTTTGTGGGGATTTGCCCATAGTATACTGGATGTGCTGAACAAGCACTTTCAAGAAGTGTTAGTAATCTCCAAAGCTCGTTCAGGACTAGTCCAGGCGGTTGTTTACGGTGGATATTTCCTGATGGCTCTTCCGGCAGGAGCATTCATCAGAAAATTCAACTACAGATGGGGCGTTGTTGTGGGACTTATCTTATACGCTGTTGGTGCATTTATGTTTGTTCCGGCAAGCAGAGTTATGACGTTTGAGTTCTTTTTGGCTTCGTTGTTTGTGATAGGTTGCGGACTTACATTTTTAGAGACTGCTGCCAACCCGTATGTAACCGAATTAGGCGACCCAAAATATAGTGCCAGCAGAATTAATCTGGCGCAATCTTTCAATGGATTAGGCTGGATTGTTGGACCTCTGGTGGGTGGTTTAATTGTGTTTCAGGGAGGAAGTGTTGCATTACCTTATGCCATAATAGGGGCAATAGTGCTTTTTGTGGCTCTTGTGTTTGTGAAAATACCGCTTCCCGAAATAACACAGACATTGGAAGAAATATCTTCAACACAGAAGAAGCCTTTAATTAAGCACGTTTCATTTGTTTTTGGAGCAATTGCACTGTTTTTCTATGTTGCGGCACAAACCGGGATAAACAGCTTCTTTATCAACTATGTAACTGAAGCATCTCCATCTATAGATAATACCAAAGCGTCTGTTTTATTATCATTTGGTGGAATGGGACTTTTTATGTTGGGGCGAGTTCTGGGAAGTCTGTTGATGAATAAAATGGCTCCTTCGCGTTTGTTGAGTTATTTTTCAGTCGGTGCCATTATTACCATGATATTCGTTATTTTAGGTACAGGATGGTGGGCTATTACCGCTCTGTTTTTCTGTTATCTTTTCGAATCGATTATGTTTCCTACAATATTTGCTCTATCTTTGGAAGGTTTAAACGGTGGTCAGATAAAACAAGGTTCTTCCATACTGATTATGTGTATTGTAGGTGGAGCTATAGCTCCCGTTCTGATGGGATTAATTGGTGAGGAGAAGATGAGTCTGGGCTTTATCGTGCCACTTATATGCTTTATTGTAGTAGCTTTTTACTCGTTTTATAAAGTGAAGAAATCTGTATAGTTGTTGCGAGTTACGGGTTTCGTGTTACGTGTTAGGAGTTATTAGTTTTTAGTATGAAGTCGGAAGTCAGAAGACCGAAGTATTGAGTGTAATCAACAATGAGGAATGGACAATAAGTAATTATTGAAAACTTGTAAACTTATTTGCTTCGCAACATTGCTACCGCACGATTCTATCGTGTGTGTTAACAATTCACAGAATGGCGCGAGCAGGAATTGATTATTAAATAGTTTGGAGTCTGTAGTTATGAGAGTTGATGGTGGTAGAACTGAGTCGCCCCTGTCGACTACTGACTGCTTATTTAATAATTATATTCAAAACTTAAATAAGGAATTGTGTTATTTAAGTTTTTGAGAAAAAACTTAAATAAGGTTATATTTAATACATAATAATTTATTACTTTTGTGATTAAATGATATTAACGTTTTTTTAATGAGTAACAAGTTTTTAGCAGGAACAATTATAGATCAAGGTTATTATAAGGCTTTTATTCCCAATGAGATAAATAGGCAATGGGGAATAGACGATATGGGTGTTATCACACTTCTTGGTCAAGCAGATAGACATCTGGGGCGCTTAGACATGTATTCTGAGTATGTTAATATCGATTTGTATATTTCTATGCATATAGCAAAGGAAGCAACTCAATCATCCCGGATAGAAGGGACTCAAACACGTGTAGAAGATGCATTTTTAACTAAGGAAGAGATTTCTGTTGAAAAAAGAGATGACTGGGAAGAGGTGCAAAACTATATACAGGCTATGAATGAGGCTGTTTCACAATTACATAGACTACCATTTTCGAGCAGATTAATAAAAGAAGCACATAAGATACTTTTATCAGGGGTTAGAGGTGAGCACAAAATGCCGGGTGAGTTCAGGACTAGGCAAAATTGGGTGGGTGGAGCAAGCATCAATGACGCTACTTTTGTTCCTCCTCCCGCTTCGGAAGTGAGTCGTTTAATTTCAGATATTGAAAAATTTGCTCACAATGAAAAGTATCAATTTCCCGACTTGTTAAAGATAGCTTTAATTCATTACCAGTTTGAAACTATACATCCTTTTTTGGATGGTAATGGCAGAGTGGGGCGATTAATGATAACGCTGTATTTGGTCTCTAAAGGGATTTTAAAACGTCCTATTTTATATTTATCTGATTTTTTTGAAAAAAATAAGTCTTTGTATTATGACAATTTGACACGTGTAAGAACACATAATGATATTAATCAGTGGTTTAAGTTTTTTCTGACAGGTATTATTGAAACTGCAAAAAACGGAGTGAAAACTTTTGATAATATCCTGCAAATTCAGAAATCATTAGATGAGTTACTTAAACCTCTAGGAAGTCGTTCTGGAGATGCTCGTTTAGTAATAAATGAGTTGTTTAGCAATCCGATAATAAATGCGGCAAAAGTGGAAATGATAGTTGGAAAATCGGCTGTTTCTGCTTACAAGTTAATTTCAGATATGGAAAACTTAGGCATTTTGAAAGAAATTACAGGTGGACAACGAGGAAAAGTATATATATATGAAGAGTATGTAAGTTTATTTGAATAATAGAGCTGATAGTTGACCGCTGATAGCTGACAACTAAATAAAAAATATAAATATTATGACAAAAATTGCTTTAATAACCGGAATTACCGGACAAGATGGTTCTTATCTGGCTGAGTTTCTACTGGAGAAAGGATATGAAGTACATGGTGTTTTACGCAGATCTTCTTCGTTCAATACCGGACGCATCGAGCATCTATATTTGGATGAGTGGGTACGCGATATGAAAAAGGAGAGGTTGATTAATCTGCATTATGCCGATATGACGGATTCGAGTTCGCTTATTCGTCTTATTCAATCCATTCAACCGGATGAAATTTACAACCTTGCTGCACAAAGTCACGTTAAAGTGAGTTTTGATGTGCCGGAATATACGGCTGAAACCGATGGAGTGGGTACGCTTAGGTTGTTGGAGGCTGTGCGTATTTTGGGTTTGGAGAAAAAAACCAAAATATATCAGGCTTCTACTTCCGAACTTTTCGGATTGGTGCAAGAAGTTCCTCAAAAAGAGACAACACCATTTTATCCACGAAGTCCGTATGGGGTGGCAAAACTCTATGGTTATTGGATCACGAAAAACTATCGTGAGTCATACGGAATGTTTGCCGTGAACGGTATTCTGTTTAATCACGAAAGTGAGCGCAGAGGCGAGAACTTTGTTACCCGAAAAATCACAATTGCGGCAGCTCGTATAGCACAAGGAATGCAAGATAAGTTGTATCTTGGAAATTTGAATGCAATGCGTGACTGGGGTTATGCAAAAGATTATGTGGAGTGTATGTGGCTTATGTTGCAACACGATACTCCCGAAGATTTTGTTATCGCTACCGGAGAGATGCACTCCGTACGTGAATTCTGTACGCTTGCTTTTGCCGAAGCTGGTATTCAGTTGCGTTGGGAAGGAGAAGGTATTGATGAAAAAGGTATAGAAATCGGTACCGAAAGAGTATTGGTTGAGGTCGATCCTAAATATTTTCGTCCTGCCGAAGTGGAGCAGTTGTTGGGCGATCCGACCAAAGCTAAAACTTTATTGGGATGGAATCCTACAAAAACATCGTTCCCCGAATTGGTTAAACGAATGGTGCAACACGATATGCGCTTCGTGAAAAAATTAAAATTAAATAGCGAAGTTGAATAACAAATAATAATCGTCGGATGAATTTGTAATCCCGACTTGTTTCGTGTTTCGTGTTTCGTGTT
>CAYFUW010000071.1:0-10382 GCA_964346495.1 uncultured Dysgonomonadaceae bacterium | reverse complement strand
TTATTGGGCATTGTGGTTTGAATCCACATTGCCCATATTTTTTCACTCCTATCCTAAAAAAACATTTTATCGTCTGTACAGGCAGGATTTTTTCAAAAATTCGATGTAAAGACGCGAATCCTTTTGCGTGCTAGTAGCTCACAATAACATTTAACAACCAACTTTGTACTTATGTCGGAGGAATTTGCAAATTCCTCCGACATAAGTACTTTGCTAGCTTAGCGATATTTCTTTGCGCACTTTGCGTGAAACAAAATGTATCTAAGATAAAAGACTTTTTTTAAATGTAAGTGTCTGCCAAAAAGCCAATAGCCAATAGCCAAAGGCTAATAGCTAATGGCAAAGTCCCATTGAAAGAGGGTTGTAGTTTAATTTGAAATCCACTTCGGATTATGAACTACAACCTTCTCTCCTTTTTTGTAGTATAAGCTCTCTTTTTTCGGGATAAGAATTGTATAGGTTTTACCCGATTTGTTAACAAGCTTCCTGTCGCGCAACCAAGAGTTAAAATCTTTTAGTTGAGCATAGGTAACTCCATTTTGTTTAGCGAAATCGGCTAAGTCGTCTATAGATGTAGATACAGTTACTTCGTTAAACTCTATAGGTTTATATAACTGATTTGGCTCAATAATAAATCCATATTTCGCAGGATTTTCGAAAATCAGTTTTATAGCCAACATCCTGAAATAGTAGCGACTAGTCTCTTCAACAAGCCATAAATCTAAAGCATCGTTGGTTTTCTGATTTGCCAACTCCGATGTAATCCTACCCATTCCGCCGTTGTATGACATGGCTGCGGCACTCCACGAACCGTATTTGTTTCGGGCACTTTTAAGATATTTGCAAGCAGCTTCGGTCGATTTTTCGATATGATATCTTTCGTCCACTTCGTTGTTTATCTCTAATCCATAAGTTTTTCCTGTAGATGAGATAAATTGCCACAATCCGGCAGCGTTTGCCGGTGATTGCGCTCTCGGATGCAAACTACTTTCGATAACGGCAAGGTATTTTATATCGTCGGGTAATCCTTGTCGTTTTAAGATTGGTTCAATTATTGGAAAAATCCTATTGGCTCTCTTAAAAAGCAGCAGCGTTGTAGAGTGGAAGTATGTAAAACTGTTCAACTCTCTATCCATCCTTTCTCTGATATCGTATCTCTCAAAAACAACTTTTTCATTTGCAAACATCATTTCATCGGGCACATCTACAGATGCCGTCATCGATAAAACCTGAGGTGCACTGTCCTGACTTTTTTCAAGGGAGAGATTTGACGAGAAAAAGACTATTAAAGCTATAAATGACAATAACAATAATAGAGAGATGCGGAAACTATTTTTTGACATTATTATTCGGTTTTTTGTGTGTAAAGTTTATATTTTTCAAATATACTATTTTTGTTTTAATTTTTCGGTGTTTGGGGTGTGGAAATGTTGATGATTGTTGTGTATTAGTATTACCGAAATAAATAATCGGATTGAGTTTTATTTGTTTTTGCCCAAAAAGATGTATCTTTAACAAAAATTTAATAATGGACATTTTAAATATAACCTTATATGCGATTTAAACTTACACTTTCTTTAACAAACTCTTTCGGCAGAAAACTTCCGCTCAATTATCAGTATGAACAAAGTGCCGCAATTTACCGTATTTTGGCACAAGCAAATGAGGAATATACTACGTGGTTACACGAAAACGGTTTTAAATTGGCTAGTGGAAAAAGCTTTAAGCTGTTTAGTTTCTCACGGTTCGAAATAGAAAAATACCGTATTTTAAAGCAAACGGCAGAAATAGAAATATTATCAGACAGTGTGGTGTGGTATATTTCCTTTTTGCCCGAAAAGTCAACCGAGCAGTTTATTAAAGGGATTTTTAATAATCAGCAATTTGAGGTGGGTACAAGAAAATCGAACGTGCGATTTCAAGTTCAAAGTGTAGAACTGATGCCTGAACCAACATTTTTGGACAAAATGAATTACGAATCCATTTCGCCTATCTGTATCACGTTGAAGCAACCCGATACTTACGACCTATATATTGCTCCAAATCATCCTGAAGCTGCTAGATTGATAAAACAGAATCTTTTGGACAAATATTTAGCATCAACGGGTAGCGAGTTTCCGTCAGACGATTTCCCGTTTGTAGTTGAAGTACTCAATGAACCCAAATCGAGTTTAATTCATATAAAATCGGGTACGTCGCAAGAAAGTAAAATCAGAGGATTTATGTGTAAAATTCGACTTACAGCACCTATAGAATTACAGAAAATTGCTTATGAAACGGGAGTTGGAAGTAAAAACAGTATCGGGTTTGGAATGGTGAGGGATGTGGAATAAGATTAGCATAAAATGTTGATAACTTAAGTTTTTAATAATTGAAAAAATATGTAAATTTGGAGTTATGAATCTATATAATGATTTTTATATAAATAATTTAGGTTTTGAACCATATAGTTATCAAGCAAAGGTGGCAGAACTACTTTTGAGTGGTAAAAACGTCATTCTTTCTGTTCCGACAGGTGCGGGTAAAACATGGGCATCTGTAGTTCCATTTCTATATGCAAAAAATAATCCAAATATTCATTTTCCCAAGAAGATGATTTATAGTTCTCCATTAAGGACTTTAACTAATTCAATTTATCAAGATGTATTGCCTATAACAAAAAATGCTTCAATTCAAACCGGTGAGTATAATGAAGATAAGCTTTTTGAAAAAGAGATTATTTTTTCAACAATCGACCAAACACTAAGTAATTTTTTGTGTTTCCCTTTGCCATTATCTCAATCTCAAGCGAATATTAATGCTGGTGCATTAATTGGCAGTTACCTTGTGTTTGATGAATTTCACTTGTTAGACTCTTCAAGGTCTATGGCTACCACTATCGGGATGCTAAAAATGTTAGGTAATTTGACGAGATGCTGTATTATGACAGCCACGCTTGATAAAAAGTTTATGCAAGGCTTAAAAGAGAATTTACCGAATTATGAAATAGTTACATTAGACAGTTTTCCTGATGATAAAAGAAAAATTAAATCGCTTTTACCTACAAAAAATAAAAAGAAACTCATTGTGGAGAATGAGACCTTGAATGCACAAAGAATTATTGATGTTCATAAAGTAAAAACAATCGTTATTTGCAACAGAGTTGAATCTGCTCAAAAGATATATCAAGATTTGATTAAACTACGGAAAACAAATGAAAGGATAAAAGCTATTAAGTCTGAAAATATTATCTGCTTACATTCCAGGTTTTTCAATGAAGACAGAAAAAGAAAAGAAGAAAAGTTGAAACATCTTTTTGGGAAAAAGGCAGATAAAGAAGAACATGCGATTTTAATCGCAACTCAAGTAATCGAAGCAGGAATGGATTTATCGTGTGATGTAATGCATACGGAAATTTCGTCGATTTATTCTTTTCTACAAAGAGCAGGGAGATGCGCAAGATTTGAAAATGAAGAAGGTACAATTCATGTCTATGATGTGTTAGAATTTGAAGAAAAAATTGCATTAGAAATAGCAATTGATAATGAAGAAAAGAAAGAAATCAGAAAGATTAATAATAAGTATTTACCCTATTCGGATGAGGAGTGTAAAAAGTCATTGGAAGAATTAAGTAAACACCAGACTTTAGATGGAAATACTCCTGTTTGTATGATAGAAAATATTGCTCAAAAATCAAATGAAAATTTGATTGTAAAGATGAGCCAGACAAATGGAGGAGGATTTAATCAAGGTAAAATACGAGAAAGTTGGAATACCTGTGCGAAGAATAATTATAGAGATACTATTAGAGATATTCAAAGTGTGGAGGTGGTTTTGATAAATGATTCTCAAATTCAAGAGGTGAATAATAACCCTTATAAATATCAGTCATTGGGAATGTATAAGTGGAGTTTAGTTAGTTGGCTTAATAAAATATATAAAGATGAAGGAGAGATACCGTTTGATAAAGAAGATTGGTTGGTAATGGAGCTATCGGAAGCGCAAGATATATTCCTTGAAAATACTGAAAATGAGAAATATGAATTAACGAGAATTGATTTTGATGATTTCCATAAAATACCCAATCAAGTGTATTTAAACACAAAATACTTTGGTTACGATACGGAATTTGGTTTAAATTGGCAATTTTCTGAAACTTTTAATCGAATTTCGCCAATTAGAGAAGAGTGTGAAAAAGAAAAAGAATTAAAACCTTTAATAAAGGATACATTTTATCAGCATAATAAAGGAGTTATTGCTGCTTTTGAAAAAGAGTTTCTACCTAACTTAGATTTTACATTTGTTGAACTTGCAAAATACTTAGAACTTTCAGACTTTAATAAAGAAGAGTTTGTTAAGTTGATAAAATTGATGATAATTTTGCATGATTACGGAAAACTGAATGAAAAATGGCAAAAGCCTATGCAAAAATATCAAGCAATGAAAAAGCCGAATTCACCTAAAGAAATACTCGCTCATACGGATTATGACAGGAATAATAAAGGAGACGAAGAATTAGGGCGACAAGCGGTTTTGAATAAAAGACCTGCACATGCCGGAGTAGGAGCATTTGTGGCTGAGAATGTAATTGATGAATTATTTGATAGTGAATTGCTACGAAGTAGTGTTCCAATGGCTATTGCAAGGCATCATAGCTCTTTTGTTGACTCATTTCCTGATTTTAAAATTCCAAGAGAAAATTATTTTGAAGTTCAAAAACTTCTTAACGAGTTAAGCATAGATATAGAATTGGAGACAGAAGAATTTCAAGGAATACTTGATGGTTTTGAAACAGAATGGTACGGAGAAAGAATAGCCTATCTGTTTTTTGTTAGGATATTAAGATTATGCGACCAAAAGGCAACTGAAAATTTGAATAAATATTATAACGACTAAATATATGGAACTAAAAGAATTTAAAATATATAAAAGTTCAGGAACGTATTCTGAAACAATTGAGGCGTACGGTCTAGCTAACTTATTAAATGAAATATTTACACGAAATAACACTGTTGCTCCATCAATTACAATTGAGGATAATGACCTGTTTTATTCAATTAAAGTTAATAAACCTATTACATCAGAAATGATAAATAAGTTAACTTATTTTCCAATTGTAAAATTTATTAAAAAAGATGACAAAACAAAGGTTCCTGCAGGTATAATTGATTATTTTGATTATCCTGCACAAAAAAAGATTATTGATGACTATAAGGAAAAATACAATGCAATTGATAAAAATAAAAATTTAAATCAGGAACAAAAAAAACAAGCAAGAAAAGACTTAGCACAAAAAAGACTTTCGGAGTTTGGCGATGTGGTAAATCCTGAATTTGATGTTTTTAGAGAAATTAAAGGTAATCCATATGCTTCATTCCTGAAACTTTTTGACAACCTTTATCAAAATAAAGATAGTTTTCAATTGTTAGTCAAAGAAATTTTATCAAAATATAGTAAATGTGAGAAAATAGAGAGAGATTTTAGATTAGTTGATGAAAATCCTACAGCACAGCAATTATACAATCCAAATCAAGGGAAAGGTTTAAACAAGGCTAAAGCAAACAATGCTTCGATGGGGAACTTGAATTCAAATTGGATTTCCGAAACCATGAAAATTTCAGGGGCACTATCAATGATGACTTGTCAATATGTTAAAGTTGGCTCTACTTATGATTTGAAAATTTACGTTCCGGAATTTAATCAGATATCACTAAGTAATGCGAAGAAAATATTTAAAGAGTTTAAAAAATACTTGAAAAGTTCAACGCCAATTAAACTTGATATTTCCAACTCTTTGGATTTGTCAATAATATTTATTCAACAAACACCTGAGTATAATAGAGGAAAAATAAAAAACACTGTAAGAGGACTTTATTCCGTTTATCAAAAGGACTTAGGACAGAATAAAGCAGTCGCAAATATTGCTTTCATAAATACACCTGATTATATAAGCTATACGACACGAGAGGAAGGTAAAGGTTGGATTGATATTTTAGAGGACCAAAAAAGAGTAATATCAGGAATTGAAGAGATGGGAGATTCCATTCAAGGATTACAGGCTTATAGAGACTTTTTAGGTAGCATAGGGAAATCAGCACTCGAGAATTTTAATAAATTTTCATATTGGTATAGTGGCTATCTTGCCCAATCGCTAAGTAAAGAAAAGTATTATGTAAAACCTTTCAATGTAGAAACTCTAAATAAATTTTATACAAATATGGATACAAAAGAATTAAATCTTAAAGAGATTATTGAGAATGAAGGCTTCAAAGCCGTAGCAAAAGCTATCAGAAAAAGTACTGTAAGTTTGCAATACACACCAAAAGAGCAGAGAAAATTTGAAATTCGCTATGGATTTGCGCAACAGTTGCAAAACAAATCAAAATCGAAAGAAGATTTAGCTACTTTTATTGGTGAGTTCATTGGACTTTATAATGCAGAAACAGCTCGTTATGTAGAGAAGTATAATAAAGCACCAAGGGCAACTGTAAAAGATTTAGAATTAAATATGTTTTTTGAAATTTTGAATCAGTACCCTTCGAGGCTGGTGGGTGCCTTATTAGCTTCTTATGGATTTGCTTTAACAAGTAAGGAAAATCCGATTATCGAAGATAAAGATGTATCAGACGACTTATCTGATGAATAATGAGAATTAAAAATTATATCAATAACAAATAAATAATTAACAAAATGGGAAACAATAAAAAAATCGCATCGATCTCCATCAGTGGCGAAATCACACTTAATATGCATTCGTTAAATAACGAAGGTGGAGAAGGTAATCAAATTATTACCCGTCAAGTAACAATTGTGGACAAAAACGGTGTGCCGGAAACAGTAAATGCTATATCCGGAGATATGTTTAAGCATATTCATGTACAGCATCTTATCAACCTTTCAAAAGAACAGAAAGTCAATCTTTGTGCAAATTGTAATATCGGAAATCCAAATAGACTCTCAAGTGGTGAGGATTTAGGAGAACATTTTGAAGGAAAAGATGACTATAAAGATTCTGAAGTAGTGGATGCACTTATTACAAAATGTGTGGTAGATGATACACATGGAGTTTTAGTTACAAAAATTGGAACTAAAAATAAAAATGTCCCAAGGAAGTCAACTGTAGAGTTTGGTTGGACAGTCGGCATTCCGGGAAAAAATAATACTGAAAGTTATCTACATACTAAATTAGTTCCCGACTCAACAGGAGTGAGAGGTGAAGGCAGTAATGAAGGACAGAATATTTTTCATAGACCGGCTAATCACGGTGTGTATGCATTTGTATGTAGTATAGATGCATATAGAATTGGCTTTAATGATATTACAAGAAAATATCCTATTGGAGATGAGGAAAGAACAAAAAGATATCAACTACTATTGCAAAGTTTGCTGAGTTCTTTTATTAATCCACAAGGAGCAATGACAAGTACACAAAAACCGCATATTACTGATTTTAAAGGAGTAGTTTCAGTTTCTGAAAAGCTTATTCCTGCACCAACAATCAGTGCATTAAATGGTGATTACGTTTCTGAAATAAATACAATCGCTGATAATATTAATAAGATAGAAAGTGGTGCTATTACAAACAAGGTTTTTAACGGTTTAGGAGAGCTTTCTGAAATATTTGTTGAATTAAACAGTAGCGAACCATATAAAATTGAGTAATTATGAAGTTTTCAGTTATATATAAACCGACTTCATTATTCTCGTTAAAGAGCAGCAATGCGACTAATTCAGGTGCTAAATCTTTACTGCTACCATCTCCTTACGCAATAAAAATGGCTATTTTAAATCAGGCAATAACAGTCGGAGGAGATTTAGAAAAGTTGTCTAACAAAAACAGTAAAGAGTTTGGATATATTCGAGATGCCAAAATTGAATATTTTTTGCCAAAAGGAGGTTTCTTTTGTGCAAACAATTCTTTTGTAAAAATACTCAAACCGGCTCGAGAAGGTGGTGGTTTTCAACAAACAGTTGCTTTTAGAGAATATGTTTATATTTCAGACGATATTGAAATTATCTTTGAAGTAGAAAATGATGAAGCCAAAGATTATTTGAAACAATACTTGTTTAGGATAAATTACTTTGGTAAAAAAGGCTGTTTTTTTCAGTTTGTTGGTTATTCAGATTCTCCTAATGTGGCAAATGCGAAGATATTTAGTGCTGATAATTTTGTACCGGGAATTCTTGAAGAGTATGATGACTTTGATGAGTCTGTTGTTTTTGACAATGTGAACAATTATTCATCTGCAAGGACAAAAAGGGAAACAAAGATATTGTCTATACCCGTTTCAAAAGTAAGTTCATCGAAATCTTTTAGTTGCTATAAGGTTAATTAATATCGTTATCAAATTATGTTTTTTCTGGTACTATAACTTCTCGAAGTAATGAACATCACCGGCACTCACTTCAACTACTACCAAGTCTGTAAGCGGAAACTTTGGCTTTTCGCTAACGGACTGAATATGGAACACACTTCCGACTTGGTTTATGACGGCAAACTTATACATCAAACCAGCTATCCGCAACGCTCGGAGCGATACGAGGAGTTGGAAATGGGAGGAATCAAAATCGACTTTTATGATGCTCGCAACAGAGTTATTCACGAGATAAAACGCTCCGACAAAATAGAAAGAGCGCACGAATGGCAAGTGAAATACTATATCTACGTGTTGGAGAAAACGGGAGTAGATGGCGTTTCGGGAATTTTGGAATATCCTACGCTAAGGCATACGGCGCAAGTTACGCTTTCCGACGACGATAGAGTGACGATAGAAGAGATGGAGAGAGATATTGAGAAAATTGTGCATTCGGAGACTTGTCCGCCTGTTATCAATGCAAAGCTTTGTAAGAGCTGCAGTTATTATGAATTTTGTTATGTTAATGAGTTATAAGCGATAAATGATAAGCGATGAGTAATAAAAGATAAACAATAAAATATAAATAAAATGGATTATAATTCAATTTTTAGGGAACGTACAAAGATTTTTGCTATTGTCGTTATAAAAGCGTTTGCAAAATTAAAATATTCGGATGAAATTTCGATTATCCGAAAACAGATTATTCGTTCTGTAACATCTGTTGCTGCCAATTACCGTGCAGTCGGACGCGCTCGCTCAGAAAAGGAGAGATTTGCGAAAATGTGCATTGTTGTTGAAGAAGCCGATGAAACCTTGTTTTGGCTCGAAATTGTTGAGGAATTATCTCTGTTGGAAAACTCTGAAATCATTGAATTAAAAACCGAATGCGAAGAGATTCTAAAAGTTATGGCAAGCTATAAAAAGAAAATAACGCCACGCTAATCATCATTCATCACTAATCACTTATCGTTCATGAAAAAGACCTATTATCTATTTAACCCCGGCACGCTTCAACGCAAGGATAACACATTGCGTTTTACACCGATGGAAGAAGACGGCAATGGAAATCAGCGTGAAGGACAACCGCGATATTTACCCGTTGAGGATATTGCCGAGTTTTACGCTTTTGGCTCGCTCAATGCCAACAGTGCGCTTTACAACTTTCTGGGACAAAACGGAATAGCCGTTCACTTTTTCGATTATTACGAAAATTATACCGGCTCATTTATGCCACGCGACGGCTTGCTTTCGGGGAAAATGATTTTGGCACAAGCATCGGCACATCAGAATAAAAAGAGACGAATAGAGCTAGCTCGAAAATTTGTTGAAGGCGGCACATTTAATATGCTTAAAAATCTACGCTATTACAATACGCGCGGAAAGGATTTGGATGGCTTGATAGAAAAAATCGAGCAGTACGAATCGCAATTGCCGCTTGCCACGTCGGTAGAAGAGTTAATGGGATTGGAAGGCAATATCAGGCAAGTGTATTACGAGGGTTTCGATTTGATAATCAATGATTTTGAAATGGGAACTCGCACAAAACAGCCACCGCAAAACGAAGTAAACGCTCTTATTTCGTTCGGTAATATGATGTGTTACAGTCAGTGTTTGCGTGCAATACATCAAACGCAACTCAATCCCACAATCAGTTATTTGCACTCGCCTGGCGAAAGACGCTACTCCCTATCGTTGGATATTTCGGAGATTTTTAAGCCAATTTTAGTTGATAGAGTAATATTTAAATTGCTAAACAGACGAGAATTGCAAGAACGACATTTTGAAAGCAAGATAAATCGCTGTTTGCTTAACCCTTCAGGGAAAAAGATTTTCGTAAAAGCTTTTGACGACCGATTGAACGAGACTATTCAACATCGCTCGTTAAAACGGAAAGTAAGTTATCGACATCTGATAAAACTGGAGTGTTACAAATTAAGCAAGCATTTGTTGGGAATGGAAGAGTATAAACCTTTTAAAATGTGGTGGTGAGAATGAATGATGGGTGATGAGTGATAAGCGATAAGTGATTTTCATTACTGCCATCAC
>CAYFUW010000070.1:0-10466 GCA_964346495.1 uncultured Dysgonomonadaceae bacterium | reverse complement strand
GATAGTTTTTTATTATACTTTTGTGTTGAATTAGCAAAAAAATATTAATATTTAAATTTATTTTTTATGGTTAGAAATTTAAGATTATGGGTGGTTGCTTTGTTTGTATCAGTAGCCACACTATTGAGTGCACAGGTAACGACCTCAAGTATGAGCGGAAAAGTTACTGATAACTCGCGTGAACCTTTAATTGGAGCTACTGTTTTGGTAACTCACACTCCTACCGGAACAACATATGGAGCTAGTACCAGAGTAGATGGTAGCTTTAACATTCTGAATATGCGTGTCGGTGGACCTTACACGGTAGAGATATCGTATATCGGTTTTCATACTGAGACGCTAGGAGGTGTAAATCTGACACTAGGTGAGGATTTTGTGTTGAATACAGTTTTAAAAGAGGATTCAAAACTGTTGGATGAGGTTGTAATTGTTGGTGATGGTAGTGCATCTGCTTTCTCATCAAGTAGAACCGGAGCACAAGAGATTATCACACGTGAAAAAATGGAAAAACTACCAACTATTACCAGATCATTGAATGATTTCACACGTTTAACTCCTATGAGTAGCGGTGGCAACTTTGGTGGTGCTTCTTATCGTTTCAATAACGTTACAGTTGACGGTGCTTCATTTAACAACTCATTCGGATTAAGCTCTTCTTTGGGAGCTGCAGGTGTAGAACCTATCTCTTTAGAAGCTCTTGACCAGGTTCAGGTAATGATTGCTCCTTACGACGTGAGAAACGGTGGCTTTACAGGCGCTGGTATTAACTCTGTGACCAAATCGGGTACAAACAAATTCCAGGCATCAGCTTATATGTATGTGAGAAGTCCCGAAATGATGGGTTATAGAATAAAAGATGAGATTTTGTCTGTTACTGAGTTCTCAAACAAACAATATGGTATCAGCTTGTCGGGTCCAATCGTTAAAAATAAACTTTTCTTCTATTTGAATGCTGAATTGGATCGTCAGGAAACACCAATAACATATACTACTAAAAACTCTGCTGTAGATGCGGCAGTTATGGATGATATTGCGAATTTCCTGAATGCACAATTCGATTATAATCCGGGTGCTTACGATTTAACAAAGAGAAATACTCAAGCTGACAGATTAACTGCTCGTTTGGATTGGAATATCAACCCGAAAAACTCATTGAGCTTGAAATATTATTATTTAAAATCGTTCAATACAAACAATCCGAGTGGTTCAAATGCTCCTCTCAACGGACGCGGACCAAACCAATATGCAATTCCATTTACTTCGATGTTCTACAGAACAAATAACAACTTCAATATTATTATTGCCGATTTGAGTACGAAGATAAATGACAACGTAAGTAATTATTTGAAATTGGGTTACTCTGCATTACGCGACTTTAGAGATATGGATGGTGGATTCTTCCCACAAGTGGATATCCTGAACGGAAAGCTTGATGATTTGATGGCTTACACTTCATTTGGAACAGAGCCATACTCTTACAATAACCAATTATCTACCGATGTATTCCAAATTCAGAATAACGTTGTATGGAATATCGACAGACACCAAATAACTTTCGGAACACAAAGTGACTACAGAGCATTTAAAAACGGATTTGCTCCTAACTATCTGGGCTCATGGGTGTTTGCATCGGTTGATGACTTCAAATTCAACGTGCTTGCAACAAAAGATTATTTGAACAGTCATGGTGGTAGCATTGCAGGATTTAATATTAACAATTACAATCCGGCTGATTATGGTTTGAACCCGATTAACGGTGGACTTGCCAACTCTTCAAGCACTGGAGCAACTTCTTATCAGCAACGTTATGCAATTGGTGGTGAATTCCCATTTGCTAAAATTAATGTAATGCAATTAGGTTTCTACTTGCAAGACAAATGGAATATTAATGATCAATTAAATTTAACTTATGGTTTGCGTGCTGATATTCCAATATTCATGACTGATCTTCCTGAAAATGAAAGAGTAGCAAGTGAAACTTATAGAGATGGCATTAAAATTGACGTTTCGAAATATCCAAATACAAAAGTATTACTTTCACCAAAATTAGGATTTAACTACAAGCCTCTTGATGACAATTCATTACAATTCCGTGGTGGTACAGGTCTTTTCAGTGGAACACCTCCATACGTTTGGTTAAGTAACCAGGCAAGTAACAACGGTGTTTTATTTGGTGACGTAGAGATAAAAGGAGCAGAACTGGCAACTTTAGGCTTTACCGGAAATGCTGAAGATTATCGTCCTGCAGCAGGAACACCAACCAGAGGTGATATCGCTGTAACAGATCCAAACTTTAAATATCCTACACTTTGGAAATCAAATGTGGCAGTTGACTACAGATTTTTAGACGGATGGATTGCAACAGCAGAATTCCTATATTCAAAAGATATCAATGCTATTTATCACGACAATATCGGACAATTCTTGACAACTAATTTTGTAAAAGATGGTTCAGGACAACAAGTTCGTCCACTATATAGCGGTTTCTACAGTAACCAACCGGGTAACGTTGGAGCAGCAAATAGAGTAATCATGTTGCGTAATACAGATAAAGGATACTCCTGGTTTACAACATTGCAATTGCAAAAAGAGTTTTCTAAAGGATTATTCAAAGGCTTATACTTAAACGGTTCTTATACATTTGGTAAATCTAAGAGTGTAACTGACGGAACTTCTTCTCAAGCACACTCTGCATGGCGTTATCGTCCGGCTCTTGATCCAAACGCACAAGAGTTGGGTTACAGCGCAGGTTCTTTCGACGGTAGATTGTTGTTGTCAGCATCTTATACAGCTGATTGGGGTAAAAATGCATCTTCAAGCATAGGTTTGGTATTCCAAAGATATCGTCCGTTTAGATATTCATACACTTACAATGGCGACGCCAACGGTGATGGATATAGAGAAAACGACCTTATTTACATTCCTAACAGCTTAGCTGAAATTAAAGACCATTTAGATCCTGCAGGATTTGATAGTCAAGAAGCTGCATGGGCTGCATTAGATTCATTTATTGAACAAGACCCATATTTGAGCAAAAACAGAGGTAAGTTTGCAGAGCGTAATGGTGCTGTAGCTCCTTTTGCTAATCAGTTAGATTTAAGTTTGAGCCACGATATCAGAATATATCAACCAAACAATTATTTCCACACATTACGTTTTAGCTTCAATATTCAAAACTTCTTGAATCTGTTGAACAAAGATTGGGGTGTAAAACAAACAACCATTTTGGGTTATCAGCAATATCAATTCTTGCGTATAACTCAAACACCGAAAGAGGAAAATAATTATACAATCAAATACTCAATGAACAAAGATTTAACAGAGACATTCCAAGACGATATCAGCAACAGCTCTCGTTGGCAAATGCAATTTGGAATTAAATATATTTTCTAATAAATCTTTTTCAACAAGTAACTCTATAGAAAGCCTTGCAAATTTTGCGAGGCTTTCTTTTTGTTTTTTAGATACAAGAGCCAAGAATCAAGACACAAGATACAATTGTAGCTCCCGCGCGAATCCTTTCGCGTGGTAATTTTCAGTAAACTAGTTTATAGTAAACGTGTGTCAGCGGTCATCTGAACACAGAACACATAACCCGTAACCCGCAACCCGTAACTCGAAATCCGTAATTCAGAACTAACTAATGCCACGCACACTCAAATAATTAAAATTATACTATCTTTGTGTAACAAACAAAAAAATAAATCGGATGGGAAATTACTTCAAAAAAAGGAAAGAGTCGTTTGGTCACGCGTTTCGAGGAGTGAAAACACTTTTTGAAGAGACTCCAAATGCTCGTATTCATTTAGTGATGGCTATATTGGCTGTCGCTTTGGGTTTTATTTTTCATATCTCATCCGGTGAATGGCTTGCGGTTATTATCGTAATAGGTTTGGTATTGGCGCTTGAAGCCATGAACACAGCAATAGAAACTTTGGCAGATTTTGCATGCGATAAAAAGATTCATCCGCTTATCAAGATAGTTAAGGATGTAAGTGCGACAGGTGTTTTGTTGGCAGCTATTGCTGCATTAGTTGTCGGGATAATTGTTTTCTTACCAAAGATAATAGAACTGTTTTAAATGATTGATAACGAGTTGTATCTGTTGGAAATAAAGTCGATATCGGAACAAGAGATATGTGCCGATGAGAAAATATTGCATCTGAAAAAACTGTTGGAACGTCTTTGTAGAGAGATAACTCAACATGAAGTTGTACAATTTCCCAATCTCTTTTCCCGAATAGTATTTATCTCGCAAAAACTGCAACTATCCAAGCAACTGGAATGGAAACTGCAACATATCAGAGTAGCAGCCAATGAGATAAGAAGAAAAACTAAATCAGTAGATGAAAACTATTATTTGATTGCTGAGCGTGCCGTTCTCGATTTGCTTGCTATTCTGTCGGGTAAAAAACCGACATCTGAAGTTCATGAAATTACTACTGATTACCAATTAGACGATGAAAAATATATTCGGGCATATATAAAGAGAATCGACAGAGATAAGAAGTTGTTTTATTGTGTTTCAGAAAAACAGAGCAGTTCCGATATTGTTGTAAAGTATGGCGTAAATCCCGATAACAAAGCATTTGACTCATCAATAGAGATGTTTTGGGAGGGTGCACAAATAAATATTATCGATTTTTCGATAGATAAAAACGGTTATTTAATTCCAAAGCTGATTGTTCTTGAACCCGATTATCTGATAGACGCATCGGCATTGGCTGAATGTTTTCAAAGCTTTTGTGTTACGCCGATGCACTATTTCCGAAATAAATTTGAGAGCGTAAGCAACAGTTCGCACATTCTTTTGGGAAATTTAGCTAACTTTTTTCTCGATGAGTTGGTTTTTGCTCAAAACCCGATGGATATCAAATTTGAGGAGGCTTTTTTAAGCTCTTTCAAAAATGCACCTTTTGAATATACGAGTTGTCAGGATATTGCCAATCCGGAAGATTTTAAGGCTTTTATGCAGAAAGCTAACTCGCAGTTTAACAATATTCGAAGGGTAATTACGAGCGATTTCCCAAATTATAAAATCAATGCCAAAAGATGCACTCTCGAACCTACATTTTTTAGTGAGAAATATGGATTTCAGGGACGATTAGACCTGTTGCAAGAAGATGAAAACCGATATAAAATTATAGAGTTAAAATCGGGACGATTGCCATATCCTTCATACAATACAGGTATAATTTCACTGAATCACGAAGTGCAAACATATATCTATCGACTTATGATAGAGAGCGTTTACGGTGTGCAGTTTCGCCAGATTGAAGCGGCGATACTCTATTCCGCAGGCGAAAATAGCGGTGAAAATCTACGTTTTGTTGCTACGTATCAGGCATTGGAGAAAGAGATTATCAATTTGCGAAATATTGTTGTGGCAAACGAATACAAGTTGATAAACGGAGATTTATCCACGGTAGAACAGATGTTCGGGAAACTGTTTGAAACTGCCACACTTGCCAATAAGAATGCGAAATTTTATCCCGAAAAATTAGAGATAATAAAATCCGTTCTCAAACAGTGTAGTCCGTTGGAGCTAAGCTACTTCTATCGTTTCACAATTTTTATTTCACGAGAGTTATATTTGCAAAAAATCGGCGATGTCGATTATGAATCGCCTACAGGAACGGCATCGTTGTGGAACAGCGATTTTCAGGAACGTGCCGATGCTTTGGATGTTCTCTACGATTTATCAATCGATTCGTTGGACGATTCGGGCAGTGATATGGTTGTTGTTTTCAAGCGAAGTAGCGAAGAGAATGAAATAGTAAATTTCAGAGAGGGCGAAATATGCATTGTCTATCCGAGAAACAATCCCGATGATGATATACTCAGCACGCAGATTTTGAAAGGTAGTATAATTGGGATTACAAAAGATTTTGTAGGTGTTCGTTTCAGATATAAACAGCGAAACAGAGAGATTTTTGATAAAAATAGTTTGTGGGCTATCGAACACGACAGGCTCGACTCATCTGTTAACAGCATGTATAAGAGTCTGTTCGTTTTTTTGCAAGCACCGAATGAAAAACGAGAGTTGCTTTTAGGACAAGCTAAACCAAAATCACAAAGTATTGATGTTGCAAACACCAATTATCCCGAAAATATTATTCAAAAAGCGTTGGCTGCCGATGACTATTTTTTGGTTGTAGGTCCGCCTGGATCAGGAAAAACATCAATTTTTGCCCGTCGATTGATAGAGGAGCTATATTCCGACAGTTCAAAAAATATTCTTGTACTTGCTTACACCAACAGGGCTGTAGATGAGTTGTGTGCAGCCATTCACGATGCTTTTGGTTGTAAAGACAAACCGTGCGATAAATATATTCGTGTCGGAACGGGACTGTCTTGTGCAGAGCCGTTTAGAGATAGATTGTTGCAAAACATTTCGGAACAAGCTAAAGACCGTAACTCTATAAAGAAAGCTATTGAAGAGACACGAATTTTTATCTCTACCGTGGCATCGATAAATGGAAAAACGGAACTTTTCGATTTGAAAAAATTTGACGTTGCTATTGTGGATGAGGCTTCGCAAATTCTTGAGCCGCAGATAATCGGCTTGTTGCCTAATTTTAATAAAACGATTTTTATAGGCGACCATAATCAGTTGGCTGCTATTGTTTTACAGAAAGAGATTCATTCGAAAATAGAAGAGGATATTTTGTTGGAAGCGGGATTTGTGGATTGTCGCGAATCTCTTTTCGAGCGATTGATTAGAACCTGCATCAATAACAGTTGGGATGATGCCTACGCGATTCTGAACAGGCAGGGACGTATGCATCAGGAGATTGGTGCGTTTGCCGGAAAATATTTCTACGACGAAAATCTGTTTCCGGCGATGGATTGGCAAAAAGAGAAACTCGCACTAAAAGAAACGGATAACGATTCTTTGTTTCATAAAACGGTTGCGAACAATCGGGTTGCTTTCTTTTCAACCGAAAATCTAATCTCGAAATCTATTTCCAATAAAATAAACGAATCTGAAGCCGATGCGATTGTTTCGTTAATTAATGCTCTGATTGACACGTACAATCATAATAACGAACCTTTATCTATGAAAGATATTGGTGTTATTGCACCTTATCGCAACCAAATAGCGTTGATAAGACACAAGTTGGCAGAATCGGGAGTACCAAATCATGAAGATATATTGATTGATACAATCGAACGATTTCAGGGAAGTCAGCGCGAAATAATTCTTATCTCTTTTTGCGTTAACAAATCGTATCAATTGCGTTTCCTTAGTAATTTGGATAGTGAGGGCAAAGTTGACCGAAAACTAAATGTTACACTTACCCGTGCTCGTAAACAGATGTTTATGGTTGGGAATGCTCGTTTATTGCGACAAAACCGAATTTATTGCAACATGCTTAGTTTTTGGGAAGATAGAGTGGTGGTTTTATAGGGAAATATCTTATTTGTGGTGTCTATATAACAATCATTCTCATTTATTATAAATCGGTTGTAGCTTATTATGTTTCGGTGTTCTGCACCAAAGGAAGGTACTATTATAAGAGCCGATGGTTAAGAGCCAACAGATAAAATGCTTCAGAGTAGCAAAATATTTGTAGAGAGTTTTCATTTGTCTAAGAATAAAGGTGCAGAGTACCGAAATCTATAAAATAGTAATTTGGCGTAAATACATTGAAAGAAAGTTGTTTACATTTGCCTTATAATTATTTAACATTAAATTTTACTATAAAAGTTTTGCAAGTTACGAAAATATAGTAGCTTTGCATTATCAACATAATAGTTTTAATAAACAGTAATACAATATGGAACGATTAACACATCAAGAAGAGAGAATTATGCTGCATGTTTGGCAGTTGAAAGAGTGTGCAATAAAGGATGTTTGGGAACAGCTTGAAGAGCCGCGTCCGCCATATACCACAGTTGCATCTATCTTTAATAATTTAGAAAATAAAAATTATGTAACTAAACGCCATTTCGGAAATGTGAAGGTTTATAAGCCCAAAATCAGCGAGGCTGCATATAAACGTCATTTTCTTTCGGGTGTAGTGCAAAGTTATTTCGATAATTCCTACAAAGAGTTGGTTTCGTTTTTCGCCAAAGAGCAAAAAATATCTGCCGAAGAGTTGGAGGAAATTATCCGTCTTATCGAGAATAATCAGAAGTAAGAGATTGTCTCACCATAAATTAGCTATAAAATGGAAACACTTTTTATATATCTGCTAAAAGTAAATATCTCAATATCGGTATTTTACATTTTATATATGCTTTTGTTCAGAAAAGATACATTTCTGAAACTTCGACGTTGGTATTTCCTGTCGGCAATAGCGTTTTCATTTCTATATCCGTTTTTTGTAGTTGATGGTTTGAGCAATGTTTTTACTTTCAAAACAGAACCGAAAGAGGAGTTAACGGCAATGGTTTTTATCGAAGAACCTATTGCGACTCAAATTATCGAAGACGAAACGCCCGGTTTCTTTGAAACTATCCCCTGGAAAAAGGTGGCTATTTATACCTATTTAGCAGTAACTGTTATTCTCGCTATTCGGTTTTTGTGGCAATTGATTTCAATTTTATATATCAGAGCGAAAAGTGAAAAACGTAATATTTATGGAACCAATGTTTATCACTTGTCGGGAAAAGTTACACCGTTTTCGTTCTTTTCGTGGATATTTATCAATACCGAAACACATACCGATGAAGAGATAAAGCAAATTTTGTATCACGAAAAAACGCATGTGCGACAACTGCACTCTGTCGATGTGTTGTTGATGGAGCTTTTGTGCGTTGCTTTTTGGTGCAATCCGTTCGTGTGGCTTATGAAACGCGAACAAGCAATGAATTTGGAATATCTTGCCGATAATGATGTATTGCAACACGGCATAAATAGTCGTGAGTATCAATATCATCTACTTAGATTGACTTATCAGAAAACTGCAGTTCAGATAGTAAATAATTTTAATGTATCACAATTAAAACAACGAATTATGATGATGAATAAAACAAAATCGCCCATGCGAAAACTAACTAAGTATTTCGCAATATTACCTATGTTGCTTTTGTTGATAACAGCAAACAGTGCATTTGCTCAAAAAGTAGAGCCACAAAAGAAAGCGGCACAGCAAAGTGTAGATGAGGTATTTGTTGTGGTTGAAGAGGCGCCTGCTTTTCCCGGAGGCGAATCGGCTTTGATGAAGTTTTTGAATGATAATATCAATTATCCGGAAGATGCTCAAAAGAGAGGCAAAGAGGGAAGAGTTATTGTTCAGTATATTGTAGAAAAAGATGGAAGTTTGTCTGATGTTAACGTTTTACGCAGTGCAGATCCGTTATTGGATGCCGAAGCGGTTAGAGTTGTAAATTCTATGCCGAATTGGAAACCAGGGAAACAGAGAGGACAAGAGGTGAGAGTGCGTTATACACTTCCGGTGCTTTTTAAATTGGATGCCGATGGTAAGAAAGTTGTTCTAAAGGCGGCTTCTGATGAAAATAAAGAACAAATTGTAGATGAGGTTTTTGTTGTGGTTGAAGAGGCACCCGCATTTCCCGGAGGCGAATCAGCTTTAATGAAATTCTTGAACGACAATATCAAATATCCTGAAGAGGCGCAAAAGAAAGGTGCTGAAGGACGAGTTACTTGCCAGTTTGTAGTTGAGAAAGATGGAAGTTTATCTGAAATTAAAGTTCTTCGTAGTGCAGACCCATTGCTTGATGCCGAAGCTGTTCGTGTAATAGAATCGATGCCAAAATGGAAGCCGGGAAAACAGAAAGGTAAATTTGTAAGAGTGAGATACACTTTGCCTGTGTTTTTCAAATTAGGTGCTAAAAGTAAGACATCGGAAGTTACTCAAACAGCAAACAAAGATAATTCGATAGAGGAGATTTTTATGGTAGTTGAAGAGGCACCTGAATTTATCGGAGGTGTCCAGGCTTTGATGAAATTTTTAAGTGAAAATATCAATTATCCGAAGGCAGCAATGGAAAACTATATTCAAGGACGAGTAAATTGTACTTTTGTTGTGGAGAAAGATGGAAGTTTATCCGATATAAGAGTTATTGAAGGTGTTCACCCGTTGCTTGATGCTGAGGCAGTTCGAGTAATTAAATCGATGCCTAAATGGAAACCGGGTAAACAGAGAGGACAAGTAGTTAGAGTGTATTACACACTGCCGGTACTTTTTAGATTGCAATCATAATAAATATAAGGTTTTTGAATAAGAAAGCTGTCTCGAAAGGGACAGCTTTTTGTTTGAAAAAAATCGTGTATTTCAAATATCAATTACCATGCCTTTTAAGGCATGGATTAATAATATTCTGATAAATCGGCTTTAGCCAAAATTTATATAAGTTTGGGCTAAAGCTCTTTATATTCGTTCCAAAAAAAACACGACTTAAAAGTCGTGGCAACTAAACTACATTAAGCATAACTTACACTACAATCTTGATAGTCTTTTTTCCTTGTTCTTTTTTCTTTTCTCTGAAAATATTGG
>CAYFUW010000069.1:0-10943 GCA_964346495.1 uncultured Dysgonomonadaceae bacterium | reverse complement strand
GTTGTATTCTGATTTCAAAATGCTACTCAATTTACAGGCGCTTCGAATTATTCTAGTATGTTTTACTCGTATGTTCTTTCAAAGTTAATGATATTTGTAATAATTAATCTAATTATATCATTAATTTGTTATCTTTGTATTACAAAAGCATTAAATAGTTAGGCTGGGGTCCGTGCCATGGTAAACGCCCCTGGGGGATAACTTTTAATGAAAACGTTAGTACCATGGCATTTACGTTTTTAGAATCTACTTTTGTTGCTATAAGATGATGATTAAGTAGAGACATGATGCCGGAACGGAGGATTGCAATTTGTTTGCTATTATGAGCGGGTTCGAATCCCGTCGCTTAATTATCATCTTCTTTAAGCAAAGTCGTTTGAAATCATTGATTTATGTCGTGATTTTTCTACTTCTATCTTAAGTGTCTATTATCTATACAATTTATTTTCCTGTATAAAATCATACACTTTTGCTGGAAGAAATGCTCTAATATTCTTGCCGTTTTTTATACTTTCCCGAATAAAAGTTGATGAAATCTCTATTATGGGTGCATCAACAAGTTGTACCGATTTTGGAGTTGATTCGGATAGCGTAACTGTATGTCCCAAGCGGGGATAGATAATTATTTTGTATTTTCCCAATAGTAAATTGTAATTTTTCCACTTGTGGAATGTAGTCCAATTGTCGCTGCCGATAAGCAGTGTGAACTCTTTATCGTGATAAGTTTCACTTAGCTTTTCGAGGGTATTGAAAGTATATGAAGGGCGAGGCAGAGAAAACTCTATATCTGATACAGAAAGATTGTCGAAATCGGCAAGTGCCAGCTGTGTCATGTGCAGGCGAATATCGTCGTCGAGAAGACTTTCGGCTTTTTTTAGCGGGTTATGTGGTGATACTACAAACCAAACTTCATCCAGATATGTAAATTCACGCATATAGTTAGCTAAAACCACGTGCCCAATATGAATCGGGTTAAATGATCCCGGAAATATGCCGACTTTCGATCTGTTCATAATTCTATATTGTTGTGGTTAATTCTATAGTCGCTTGAGAATCGAAATTAACCAAAGAAGCAATATAGAACCAGCTAGTGCAGTTATTAAGCTACCCCAAAAACCGCTTCCGGTGCTTATACCCAATAATCTGAAAGCCCAACCACCAAGCGCAGCTCCGATGACACCCACAACAATATTAACCAATAGTCCAAAACCGCCGCCACGCATCAATTTACCGGCAAGCCATCCTGCTATTGCTCCGACAATAATCCATCCTATTAAGCTCATAATATAAAAGTTAGTTATTTAATATGTTATAAAATCAATGTTTACACGATAACCTGTTAGCTAATAAATTAACAAGCGAGTGAAATATATTGTTTTAATTCATTCTATTTTTATAATCTTCATAATCGAATTTACGATAAATATCAAAAGAACCGTCTGCTTTCCAGATGCCTATAGCCGGATGTGATACGCCGTTGAACATTGTCGTTTTTACTATGGTGTAGTGAATCATATCTTCAAAAATAATTCTACTGCCTACGGTCAGCGGCTCGTCAAACGACCAATCGCCCATAAAATCGCCACTCAGGCAGCTGTTACCGCCCATTCTGTATGTCGGTTTTCCGGGCACAGGCTCTTGATAAGCACCTCTAATATATGGCTTATAGGGCATTTCTAAGCAGTCGGGCATATGGCAAGCAAACGATACATTAAGCATGGCTGTTTTTACACCATCGTTCTCAACAATATCGGCAACAGTAGCTACCAATACTCCGGTTTGCCAGGCAAATGCACTTCCCGGCTCCATAATAATTTCGATATGCGGATATTTTGCTTTGAACTTTTTTAATACTTCAATCAGGTGTTCAACATTGTAATCTTTGTGAGTCATCAGATGACCGCCACCCAAATTGAACCATTCTATTTGCGGAAACAGGTGCTTGAACTTCTCTTCAACAACCTCCAATGTCTTTTCCAAATCGTAAGAGTTGCTTTCGCACAGATTGTGCATATGAAGTCCGGAAACACCTTCGGGTAGTTTGTCACCAAGCATTTTGCTTGTAATACCTAATCGCGAACCCGGTACGCTGGGGTTATACAAATCGGTTTCAACTACCGAATATTCGGGATTTATGCGAATACCACATTTTACATCCTTACCCGAAGATTGTATTTGCGGATAAAATCTGTGAAATTGCGATAAAGAGTTGAAAGTGATATGGCTGCTGTATTTCAGGAAAGTTGGGAAGTCATAGTCGGTATATACCGGTGCGTATGTGTGCGCCGGACTACCCATCTCCTCAAATGCCAGTTGGGCTTCGGCTACTGAACTTGCTGTAGAGTGTTGTATATATTCACGGACAATTGGGAAACTTTTCCAAAGAGCAAAAGCCTTAAATGCCAGGATGATATTTACACCGGCTCGCTCTTTTACCGATTTTATCAATTGTAAATTTTTACGAAATAAGTTTTCATCCAACACGTAACACGGGGATGGTATTTTTGAAAAGTCAATCATAATTATATGTCGTTTTTGCAAAGATATAAATAAAAAACTATTGTTGTGTTTTTCTATCTAATAGAATTAAAGCTAAAATTCCTGCCGACACAGAACCTAATATATCAGCTACATAGTCAGCCCATTCGGCGCTTCGGAAGGTGAAGAAATATTCCTGCATCAACTCTATTGCTCCACCATAAATTGAAGGAATAATAATACCCCAAAACATCCATTTCCAGAATTTTGGATTGCCGTTGTGCAAATAGTAGTAATTGAAAAGTGAAACTATGGATAGTATAAAAAACATTCCAAAGTGACCAATTTTATCCCAAGGCAAAATTTGTGGCAGTTTTGGCATATCACTAGCGCCTAATAAGCATGTTCCTACAAAAATAAGCAAACTTATCAGCAAAGGAGCTGCCATATATTTAAAATATCTACCTATTTTTTTCATAACAGTAAAAATTGATGTCAAAGATACAGAGAATTTAGTTATCTTGCTTGTAATTTAAAAACATATAACTAAAACTTACGGATATTTTCATAAAAAATTCGTTTCTTTGTCAAATGTATTACAACAATTGATTTAAGCTTACAACAATGAAAAAAATATTCTTTTTTGTTTTTATTCTACTTACAGCAATCTCGGTTCAGGCTCAAACAAACCAGGATGAGAAAAATCAGAAAGATTACGATATATATAAAAATATAGACCTTTTCAATTCTGTTATTAAGGAAATAGATATGTATTATGTGGATAGTGTAAAGGTTGACAGTTTGATAAACAGAACAATCCACAATATGCTGGCAGGATTAGATCCATATACTGAGTTTTATTCTGATGAAAATATCGATGATTTGCGTTTTATGACTACCGGAAAATATGCCGGAATTGGTTCTATTATTTCTTACAATAACGGTCGGGTTATAATAAATGAGCCTTATAAAGGTATGCCGGCGGACAAAGCGGGATTGAAAGCAGGTGATATTATTCTCGAAGTTGACGGGAAAGATAAGCGAAATGCAACAGTTAAAGAGGTTAGCGATGAGTTGAGAGGAACTCCAGGAACCGAGTTGAAACTAAAAATACAACGTCCCGGTGAAAAGAAAGAGCGTGTTATTACTCTTTTGCGAGAAAAAATAGAGATTGACCCGATAACTCATTACGGTATTTATGAAGATAATATTGGTTATATCCATTTCGGTTCATTTACCAATGGTAGCTCTAAAAGAGTAGAGGAGTCATTTGTTGATTTAAAAAAGAGAGGTGCTGAATCGCTCATTCTTGATTTGCGTGGCAATGGCGGAGGTATTATGGAAGAGGCGATTAATGTTGTTAATTTTTTCGTGAAAAAAGGGCAGGAAGTTGTCTCTACTAAAGGAAAGGTAAAGCAATGGGATAGAGTATATCGCACTCAGGCACATCCGCTTGACACTATTATTCCTATTACTGTTCTTATAGATACGGGTTCGGCATCGGCATCGGAAATTGTAGCAGGTGCATTGCAAGACCTTGACAGAGCGGTAATTATTGGTAATCGCTCATTTGGTAAAGGCCTGGTGCAAACACCACGCGGATTGCCGTATGGTCACAATATTAAAATCACTACTGCAAAATATTATATCCCAAGCGGACGAAGCATTCAGGTTCTGGACTATTCTCACCGACACTCTGACGGCTCCGTTGCACGTATTCCCGATAGTTTGACCAATGTTTATAAAACAGTGAATGGTCGTGAGGTGAGAGACGGCGGAGGAATAACTCCCGATTTTATTATCCCTAGTGAGCAAGGTGCAACAATAGTCTATTACTTAATGGCAGATAATATTATTTTCGATTTTGTAACTGATTGGGCACAAAAAAATCCCCAAATTGCGTCTGTAAAAGAGTTTAGTCTGTCTGACGAAGATTACGATGCATTTAAGACTTTTGTTAAAAGCAAAGATTTCAAATATGACCAAATGAGTATTCGTTCGTTGCAATCGCTTAAAAACATTATGGAATTTGAGCGTTATTTCGACAATGCAGCAGAGGAGTATAAGGCTCTGGAAAAGAAGCTACAACCAAATCTTGACAGAGATTTAGAACTTTTCGAGAAAGAGATTAGGTCGTATATCGAAACTGAAATTATAAAACGATATTACTATAAAGAGGGTGTGTTGATACGCGAATTACTTGCCGATCCGGTTATGGAAAAGGCTATCGAAGTTTTGAAAGATAAACAACTGTACAATAACGTATTGCGTCCAAAACCAGATAATATGCCTTCGGCAGAGGAGTTGAAAGAAAAATTGGAAGACCTTTATTTGTAGGCTTCGAATTGGTGCGGGTTTTGTGTTACGTGTTTGGTGTTACCTGTCATTTCAAGCGCAGTGAGAAATCTGCTCATTGGCTTTTAGCTTTGTAGTTGGGTTAATACCACATGAAAGGATTCGTGCGGTAGCGAGAGGCTTCGTGAGTTGGTTGCTTGTTTACCGGTTTACAGTCAACTTGTTTACTATATTAATGTTATTCAGAACGAAGTGAAAATCTAATCGTTCGTTGTTAACTTATTAAATAGCTAATTATCAATCTATACAGATAGAGATTCTATTCTGTTTAGTTAAGGAGGGAGTAAATAATCATGAGTATTTTTACATTTATATTGCGACTTCTGGTTGCTGCTGCAGCCGGAGGTGCTGTCGGTCTGGAAAGGCAGATAAACAATAAAAGTGCCGGATTGCGTACAAATACATTGGTAGCAGTTGGGGCGTGTATTTATGTGCTTGTGAATTTGGGGCTTACAGATATGGCTGGCGATCCGTCACGAATTATTGGCCAAATTGTTACAGGTATAGGTTTTTTAGGAGCAGGTGTTATTATGCATAGAGGAACAAATGTGCAAGGCTTGACTACTGCTGCTACAATTTGGTGCAGTGCAGCCCTTGGTGTACTTGCCGGATTAAATCTTTTTCTGGAAACTTTAGTTGCCACTGCACTGATTATCACTATTAATACCGGATTTAAATTAGCCGATAGATTTGTTGGGAATCAGGATGTTGAAGATGAAAATGAGTCTAATAAAAGTTAAAAATCCAACAATTTAGACTAAACTACATCACTTCATACAACATTATTCCGGTACACGATTTTTGTATAGAGCAGTACTCCGACACCGTTCTTTTATCAATTATAACCTTTTTATTGGTGCTCGATGCATGAATAAAATGAAGTTTGCCTTTGTGGCGAAATGTAAATCCAATATGTGAAGTATCTAATCCTTTTACTGATGTGGTAAATGCAACCACAGCCAGATGTGGTACTTGATTTTCGATTTTCGATATTTTGTTTTTGGGAATGTATAAGAAACCACCACGTGAGTTTATCTCGTTTTCTGCTTTTTTTATTCTGCAAATCATCTTTTTATCGTTTTTTAGCTGTCGATAAAAACTGGAATTTGAGCTCATAAACTGGATAGGTTTTTTTTCTAATATTCCGCCAAAACTTTCGGTTAATGGCTGTAAGTTTTCTTTAGATACATTATCGAACGCCCAGTCAGATGTGTAGTGAAGTCGCGAATCGTAACCGTTTATTATTCCATTTCTGTAACGTATGTTTTGGAGATTATTCGTGAAGTCTTCAAACAGACTATCGTCTGCCATGACCATTTTTGTGAGAGCCATAACGTTTTCAACAAAAGTCACACAATCAAGACTACGTAAGTTGATTACCAGTTTTTCGGTATCGTTTTTCTCTAAAGTTGCTGTTTCGTAGGGTGTATCCAAGAAAAAAAGTGCTGTTTTTTCCAAAATCACCTCTTTAGATTTTTCCTTATATGGTTCAATGTAAGAGATATATCTGTTGAAAATGGCTGTGTCTTCTTTTGTAAAATCAACTTCTTGTGCAAAGATTGATTCACAAACAAAGATGAGAAGCGTTATATGAAAAAGTTTAGATTTCATCGTCTTTTTGTTTTATGTTAATTCAAAGATACGATTATTTTGAGAAAGCTGACCAGGTTTTCATATAAACTCATTATTATTTGTTTTTTTAACATCGTAGTTTTATCCTTTTATCAAAAAAACACTTTGTCGTCTGAATAGGCGAAACTTTCGTAACTGCGCTAAAGGCGCGGAGCCTTTGACTTCGTGATGAATTTTAACGAAGGCACAGCCATTGTCTCCTTTCAAAAACAAAAAATATTCTCAAATCTTAAATAATATACCACGTAACCCGCAATTCGTATCACGACTTAAATTGTAAATCGCAAATATAGTCTTGTTTCTTGGCTCTTGTGTCTTTAAAAACTTTTGAAAAGATATTAAAAAAGCATTTATCTGATACCGTGTGAAAAAAATGTGCTACTTTTGTAATAAAGAATATTTCTATTAGAAACTTTTTTGATGAAAATTGAATAAGTTTCTTAAACGATTTATGCATACAAAAGTCCAAGAAATAGAAGAACTGCCGACTATATTAGCCGATATCTGGGGCATGCTTGACGAAAGTGAGCAACAGATAATAGTAGATAATGCACGAATTGTCTATTTCAAAAAAAATGATAAAATTTACACCCATGGTGAGAAACCGACAGATTTGTTGGTGCTTTGCGAAGGGTTGGTGAAAATTTTCAATAGTGGTGTTGGCGGAAGAACTCAAATTATACGGATGATAAAACCGATAGAATATTTTGGGTATAGAGCATATTTTGCTGACGAATCTTTTATCACAGCGGCATCGGCATTCGAAAACTCAAAAGTGTGTATGACTTCGATGGATATTATACAAAAGCTAATCACGACTAATAGTGAATTAGCTTCATTTTTTATCCGGTTGCTGGCTGTCGATTTGGGAATAGCAGATCAAAGAATCGTAAACTTAACTCAAAAGCATATTCGAGGCAGATTGGCAGAGTCGCTTATCTTTTTGAAAGATAATTACGGCTTGCAAAGTGATGAAAAAACTATAAATGTATATTTGGCACGAGAAGATTTAGCAAATATGTCAAATATGACAACATCTAACGCTATCAGAACTTTGTCTGCCTTTGTAGATGAGAAAATAATAGCTTTAGATGGTAGAAAAATAAAAATAATTGACGAGAAAAAACTACGAAAAATAAGCACAAATGGTTAGTGTGTTTGTAGTTGTGTCAAATAGGCTCAAAATCAATTAAAAATGAGAAGAATTATTAATTCAATTGTAAAAACCTACTATAAACCGATTGAAAAGTTTATTAAGAATCCAATCGGTACTCAAGAAGATACATTGAAGTATCTTGTTGAACATGGTAGAAATACATTTTTTGGCCAAGAGCATAAATTTGACCAAATCAAAAATATATCCGATTTTCAAAAAAATGTATCTATATACTCATACGAAGATTTGCGTCCTTATCTCGATAAAATATTAGTTGAGAAGCAATCTAACGTGTTGTGGGATACACCTGTGAAGTGGTTCGCTATGTCGAGCGGAACTACCGAAGATAAAAGCAAATATATACCCGTTACGCAAGAGTCTTTAAAAAACTGTCATTACAGATGCGGCTATCATATGCTTGCGTTGTATGCAAATCATCATCCCGATTCTGCATATCTGCTTGGCAAAACTCTTGTTTTGGGTGGTAGTCAGCAAATAAATTCTATTGGTAATGGTATTTATACCGGGGATGTATCGGCTATTTTAATGAAAAATTTACCCGGTATCGTGAAACGCGCAAGAACGCCCGAGAGTATTGCGTTAATACCCGATTGGGAAGTGAAGTTGCAAAAACTAACCGACTATTCCATAAAAAAAGATATTCGTGCCTTTGTGGGAGTACCTTCATGGATGTTGGTTTTACTGAAAAAGATTGTAAACGACACCCAAAAATCTATTCCTGAATTATGGCCCAACCTGGAGGTATTCTTTCATGGTGGTGTAAGTTTTACGCCATTTCGTGAGCAATACGAAAAAATAATTCCTTCAGGAAGAATGAGATATTGGGAAACCTACAACGCATCGGAAGGTTTTTTCGGAGTTCAATATTCGCCCGAATCAAAAGATATGTTACTCTTGTTGGATAACGAAATATTTTACGAGTTTATTCCATCATCGGAGTATAACGATGAAAATCCAACGGTAATTCCGCTGAGCGGAGTAAAGGTTGGAGAGCAATACGCCATGATTATCTCTACAAGCGGTGGTTTGTGGCGTTATAAAATAGGCGATACAGTAGAGTTTACTTCAACAAGCCCATATCTGTTTAAAATTACCGGACGTACCAAGCAGTTCATAAATGCTTTTGGTGAAGAGCTAATTGTTGACAATGCCGACAGGGCTATTTCTGAAGCTTGCCGACAAACAGGTGCTAAAATTACCGAATATACTGCGGCGCCTATCTATTTTGGCGATAAAAGTAACGGTGCTCACGAATGGTTGATAGAGTTTGCAACAGTTCCGTCTGATTTAAACAAGTTTGTTGATGTGTTAGACAAAACTTTGCAAAAAGTAAACTCGGATTATGAGGTAAAAAGATCGTACAACCTTTCACTCGGATTGCCGGTAGTAAAAGTGATAGAAGAGGGTGGATTTTATAAATGGATGGAATCGCGAGATAGGGCAGGAGGACAAAATAAAGTTCCAAAGTTAGCTAATGATAGAAGATATGTAGATAATATTTGCGATTTTTTCAATTTGAATTCCTAAAATAGAATAAAAAACGGTCGCGATTACGTAAGAATGAGAAACTTTGCGTAAATTTGCGACTTAAAACGACTTTTTGTGAAAATGAGAATAAAATCGGTATATTTCCTGCTTATTATCGTGCTCATGTTGACCGGAGCATGTGGAGAATACAACAAGGTTCTAAAAAGTACAGACCGTAACTTGAAATATAGTTATGCCAAACAGTATTTCGAGAAAAAGAAATACGACAGAAGTATTACTCTGCTTGAAGAACTGGTGCCTTTCTTTAAAGGGACAGACAAAGCCGAGGAGTCGCTATATTTGCTGGCGCAAAGCTATTACAATTCGAAGGACTACATATCGGCAACAGAAATCTTTGTAACTTACTACAACAGTTTTCCTAATGGTGAGTATGCGGAGCCATCGCTCTATTATTCGGCCTACGGTATGTATTTAGATTCACCCGATGCACGTCTCGACCAAAGCAAGACATATAAAGCCATTTCGGAGTTTTCTAGATATTTAGAAATCTATCCTGATAGCGAAAGAGCCGAAGATGCAAAAAAATATCTGTTTGAGTTGCAAGAAAAATTGGCACTTAAAGAACTGAAATCGGCACAGTTGTATCTCGATTTGGGAAACTATATGGGAAATAACTATGAGTCTGCAGTAATTGTGGCGCGAGAGGCATTAAAAAAATATCCTTATTCGAAGTATGCCGAAGATTATCAGATGATTATCCTGCGAGCAAAATATGAGTTCGCGGTAAGAAGTGCTGAACATATGCAGCCCGAAAGATTTCGTGTTGTTGTTGACGAATATTTCAATTATAAAAATTCATATCCCGATGGCAAATACTTGGATGAAGCTGATAGATACTACAAACAAGCTCTTTCAAAAATTGAGGCTTTGCCGTCATAAATATAGATTTATAACATAATTAATTTAATATATATAATGGATTATAGAAGAGTAAATGCGAGTGTGAATACAGAAACTCGCGATGTTATGGAGTTATCTGAACCGGTTGGCAATGTTTATGAAACTGTTAGAATTATCAGTAAAAGAGCCAACCAACTGTCAGTTCAAATGAAGCAGGACTTAGATGCTAAGCTACAAGAATTTGCTTCTTATACAGACAACTTAGAGGAGGTTCACGAAAATCACGAACAGATAGAAATCTCACGTTTCTACGAAAAACTTCCTAAACCATCACTTATAGCAATAAAAGAGTGGGAAGACGGTAATATTTATTATCGCAATCCTGCAAAAGAAAAAGAACAGTTTTAATATTATGTTACAACGTATTCAATCGGTTTTCCTTTTGCTCGCTTCAGTTTGTATGCTCGTAGCATCGGTGACTCGTATTATAGTTTTCACTTGTGCCGAGGGTACACTTGTTGTTGAGGCAATGGGCATGTCTATTGGCGATGAGCAAAAAGTTTCCACATGGGGACTGTTTGCTTTGGGATCTATTAGTTCGTTACTGGCAATAATTACTGTTTTTCAATATAAAAGACGTATGTTGCAGATACGATTTTCCATATTTAATGCAATATTAATGTTGGGATTCTATCTGTATCTTGGGTTTATGATCTATTATGTAAACCGAACAGTGCCATTGAAATTTGAAACAATTGGAATAGGTATAACAATGCCTATAATAGCATTTATTCTATCTATATTGGCTATTAGAAAAATTGGGGCAGATGAAGCACTTGTGAGGTCGCTTGACAGATTAAGAGGATAATTATTAGCTTTTGCTATTAGTTCAAACAATTAATTAATAATTAAA
>CAYFUW010000068.1:0-10982 GCA_964346495.1 uncultured Dysgonomonadaceae bacterium | reverse complement strand
GCGTTTAGCCAAGTTCAGAGGAGTACACAAACAAACATTTTTTTTGCATATAAAAAAGTGTGAATTCAGATATAATTGCAGAAATCAAAAGATTTATGTAACTTCGCTGAAAATTTTGAGGAAAAATCCTCTAAAGTTATCTTGAACCAAACTTATTATATTATTAATTATTAGAAAAATGAAAAAAGTATTTACACTAACACTAGTTGCTTTATTCCTATTAGTTTTTGAAGCTCAATCACAAAAATTGTTCTCCTTGTCTGAAATTATAACATCAGACGAAGTTGAGTCAACACAATTTACTTACAACGATGATCAACTATTAGAGTTGTCATATACCAGACTTCCTGATGGAAATCAATTTAAAGACTCGTTAATATACGATGATGCAAATAATATTGTAAAAATTGACTGCTATCAAGTATTAAGCGGAGTTTGGAAATATACTTCATACATTGAATATACATACGACGAAAATAATAATCGTTTAACTCGCACTAATTACAACAACTTTGGTGGTAGTACATTCGAAATGGGAGGGATATACAAATATACTTATGACGAAAACAACAGATTAACCTATTGGGAATTGTACTTTGCCGGTGACGATAATTTCTCGCAATGCTGCACGTTGACGTACAATGAAGATGGTTTGTTGACCGAAGAATTAGGCGAATCAATTGACTTTTTCACAGGAGTTTTTGGCAATTCATGGAAGGTTAAGTATGTATATGATGAAAATAACAACTTAGTTAAAACCGAAGAATACCTGTGGGATGGATATTCATGGCAATTCTCAACTTCCGAAGTTTATACTTTCGATGAAGACAATAACTGTACCGTATGGGAGCACTATAACGGTAACAATATAACAAACCGCAATGTGTACTCCTATAGTAATGCTTATACTTATGATCAAATTGTATTTCCGGTAAATCCTGAATCAATTGTTGAGAAATTTGTTCCAATGACTCACATGGTAAAAACTAAAGCATGGTACACAGAAAATATTGATGAAGGTGGACTTATTTATGTGTGTGATTTCAACTACTTATATGAAGATATCTCATCAGGTATAGATAACCACTTTACGACTACTCCTATTGTTAGAATCTATCCTAATCCTGCTTCAGAAGTTATGAATATTGTGCTTTCTGGTGAGCAGATAATTAGTAAAGTGGAACTGGTAGATGTTTCAGGAAAAAATGTTTATTCACAACATAACATTAACAGAGGCAATTGTAGTTTAGATATTAACAACATGAACAAAGGTGTATATATTGTAAATATTTTTACATCAAGAGGTGTGATTTCAGAAAAAGTGATAATTAGATAAAATTAACTTTAATGGTTTGTCAATAATAATAGAGCCGTCTCACTTTGAAACGGCTCTATTATTATTTAATACTTGACAACCAACCTCTATTTTTTAATAAACTTAAATGTTTTTTTGCCTTTTGGTGTTGTAGCCTGTAAGAAATAGAGACCTGTATTCAACTCTTTACAATCAATAATACTTTGGCTATTATTAGCTCTTTTAACAACTACTCCGGCTGAGTTAAATATCTCAATACAACTAACATCTTCAGTAGATTTGATATTTAAGTAGTCACTTACTGGATTGGGGTAAATTGCAATATCCTCTTTGTTATCAGATTGTATATCGGAGCTGGATGTTGTTACAATATTCACATCATCCATAGCCATTTGGTAAGTACCGTTTTTTACAAAAGCTATTTTAACTGTTTTCCCTTTCCATTGTTCCAAATCAAATGTGTACTCTTCCACGTAATGATAAGGTGAGTTAAAAGCGTTAGCTAATAAATACCCTTGCTCCCATATTGCCTCTGCGTAGTCATATACCATAATGTAAAACTTATTTACATATTGAGCCTCAGAATGGTACCATAGCCAATATTTTATTTCTGTAGTTCCATCATCGGGGATGTTTAGCTTAGGAGTCATTAACCAATCGTGTTTTGGCACTTGATAAGCAGTGCCACCAATCCATGCAGCAGAATCACCTGAATGTACATATCCAAAACTTTGTGGCTCAGTTAGTGCCCATTGTTCCCATGGTTCCAAGCCGGTTTCAGGATAATCAACAGGTTCTTCTGTAATTGCTTGAGAAACTCCGGTTGTCCATCCTTCGTCGAAACCAGGTCCTTCAAAACTTGAGAACAAAATTGATGTTTGTGCTATGGCACTTACACCAAACAAAACATTTAATAATAAGATAGGTAGAATTTTTTTCATGATTTATGTTTTTTTAAAATTAATAATACTTGAATGATTATATATTTGTTATATTATGCATTTAATGTGTAGAATGTTGTTTTTTAGACTATTAATTGCCTTGTCTGTTACTGCTATTATGAATATGTAGAATAAGAGATTATTGAAATTTGTGTCAAATTTAATATGTTATTTTAAATAATAAAAATATTTATTTTGTTATTTTTATTTCTAATAATATTATATTCTATTTTATTGCCTATTTTGTTTTGTAGGTAATAAAAAAAACGTACCTTGCAACCGAAAATAAACAACTTAATTATTAAATAAAAAAAAGATACAATTATGAATGGAAATAGACTGTTTTTTGCAGCGATTATTTCGCTTTTGCTTCTTAGCGTAGTGGGATGTGAGAAAGAAGAAGGTGTTAAACGTGAAATTGAAAAAAATCATAATATTACTGCTTGTGGAGTGAAAGACCCATTAACGAATATTGAATGGTTTAAAACCATGTGCGATAAAATTGAATTAAAATCTAATGATATTAATGTGAGTTTTAATATTGATTTATATTACGAGAGAGGTACTGGTAATAATTTGTTTTTGATACCATACAATCCGGATAAAGGCACATTTGATTATGCAGTATATAATTGTGAAGGTGAGCTTACAGATTATGATTTCAATTCATTGCCAAGAACTGGAGATAAATACGAATTTCCTGAGGATCCACTAGATTTGTATTGTGAATATATGGGGACTATTTGGTCTTTAAAAATAATTGAATAAAACTGTTTTTTAAATAAATATTTTACCGATCTTAACTATTGTTGGGGCGGTTTTTTATTCATATTCAAATGTAATATTTGGGTCAATTATCACGTAAGCAACATAATTTGTGTTCCAAAAAACAGGAGTTAAAGGAAAGTATCCGGATTCGATTTTTCCTTCTTTTATTTTTAGAGGATATTTTTCCTTATTTGTTTTATTATTTGAATAAGCCTCTCCCGATTTTTTGAAATAATCTACAACAAATATTCCCGATGAAGTGGGGGAGACATATCTATCGTAAAAAATACGTGCTACCATTCCCATATTCATACGCATATTTATCTCTACACACGGTTGAATTTTGTAACCCGACGATGTTTCGCAAATCATCATATCCACACCAATGCAACCTTTATAGTTTGGAAAAAACTCTGTAAGTTTCTTTATATAAAATGTTTGCAACCAAATTAAAGACTGTATAGAAACATATTGCATAAATTTGTTTTCAATTTCTTTATCCGATAAAAGATAATTCCCAATGTATGCACCCGATGTAAAAGTTTTAAAAAGTGAATACCCTGCAAATGTTGTTTTATGGTTTTCAATTTTGAACTCCATAGCGAAGTCAATAGTCTTATTCAGTACGGGCTCTACAACGACTCCACCTTGTGAGCGAATAACCTTTCTGCACCAATCTGTTTGTTTGTCGGTTATTCCGTTGCGAATCCACATTAACCCTTTTCCGCTTCCGGAGTAAGGCATTTTCAGTACACTATCATTTGGCTGCGTGGATAGATGTTTTAATACAGTTTCGTGAGTCTCAATAAAAGTAGATTCGCCACAAAAATCCGAATTCATTTCTTTTATTTCACGAAGCATTCTTACAGCATTTTGTCTTCCCGAATAATGACGTAGTTGCTTAAGTTCGTCCATTGAAGGCAGCCTTTTTTCGTTTAAACCAATATCCAACAACTTTTTTCTCAATGCAGGATTCCAACCCCAAGGAGTTATTTCTACATTAGGAAAATCGATTGTTTCTGTAAACTCTATAAATGAAACAGGTGTAGGGATAATTTTACCAAGTAAATATAAAAAGTTTTGATTTGGCATGTTTTGCACAACAACCTTTGTTCCTTCTGGTGCATACCAAACGGGTAAAACAGATAAGTCCTCAGCTATTTTAATAGCAGAAGCGGGTGGAGTGTAGTTGGTGCTAAAATTGGCTAATGCCAGGTCATTATCAGGATTGAAATAGTGCATGGCACAAAAATACAAAAAAGATTATATAAAGAAGTTGCTATTTCTATAAATCTCCACGTCGTGTAATATTGTTTGTCGTTAAAGGAAAAAACACTAACTTTGCAGTCCCAATTTTGGGCCCGGTAGTTCAACGGATAGAATAGAAGTTTCCTAAACTTTAGATCCGGGTTCGATTCCCGGCTGGGCTACTTGAAAAATATAAAAGCCTCTGATGTCTTTTGATAATCAGAGGCTTTTTTAATTGACAGATGTGGTTTCAATTTATATTATAAAAAGGTTCAACAAAGTATATTTTTCACATATTTATAAAATTTCCTAATTATTATCCTTTCTTTAAAAATTTAAACCAAAAACATTATCTTTGTAAGAGAAAAAATGATATTTGTTTAGCAACGAGTCGGTATTGGAATGAAAGAAATTAACTAATTTATTTTATTTCTATTCAATGGCATTTAATACAAAGTTAAAAAGTATGGTGTTGAGAGAGGTTTTTCTTGTATGCCTTATAGTCGTTTTATTTAATTTTTGTTCTTCTTCCGAGAATGATAAGGAAGAAGAGCTAGCCTCCCGAAAAGAACTTAACGACAAAATATATAACAACAAAAACGAAGATTCGTTATTGTTAATGCTTGAACAGTTTACTCAAGAAGGAAATCATTATGGTGTTATGCTTTGTCATAAACAACTAGGGTTGTATATGCGTGAGAACGCTCGTTTTATTGAGGCGATAGATCATCATCAGGAAGGGTTAAATATTGCTATCAAACTGAAAGACACAATAGAAATAGTACAAGCTTATAATAATTTAGGAACAGATTTTAGGCGAATTGGCTCACAAGGAGAAGCTGCCGACTTCCATTTTAGTGCGCTGGATTATTCTGAAGCATACTCGCAGGTTGAATTGTCGAGGAATGGTATCAAAAATAGAGTGGTTTCCCTTAACGGAATCGGTAATATCTACCTTTCGCTTGGTTATTTTGACGAAGCTGAGCAATATTTCAAAAAAGCACTGGAAGATGAAATAAAGCTTGAAAGTCTAATAGGTCAAGCCATAAATTATGCTAATCTGGGAGCTATATTTGAGCATCGCGGGCAATTGGATTCGGCAAGAATTTACTACACTAAATCACTTGAAAACAATCAAAAAGCAAAATCAAACATGGGTATAGGGCTGTGTCATATACACTTGGGTGATTTGTATGAGAAAGAGAAAGAGTTTACCCTGGCAAAAGAGGAGTATCAAAAGGCTTATACCCTTATGGAGATTCTTACGGACAAATGGCATTGGCTAGAAGCCTGTATGTCTATTGCTAGAATAAACCTGCATGAGAACAATTATGCTGAGTATAATAAATATATTTCTCTGGCAGAAAATACTGCCAAGGAAATAAATTCACCGGAGCATTTGGCAGACATTTATCTGCTCAAATACGATTATGAAAAACAAACTGGCGATTACCTGCAAGCCCTCGACAATTACAAGCTGCATACAGAAATGAAAGACAGCGTTTTTGGTACACAAAATGAGAGTCGGTTTATGGAGGGGCGTGTGAGATATGAACGTGATAAAAACAAAAGACAAATTGCCCGAATAGAAGCAGATTCAGAAGCAGATGACAATCGCCACAAATTAATATTAAACGTCCTTATCGCTATCATTGTTCTAGGTGGAATTATGATTGGAATGCTTTATTACGCATACAGGCAAAGAAGTAGGAGCAATAAAATGTTAAAAGAAATGGAGCGCACACGTGCTGATTTCTTTGCTAATATTACCAACGAGTTTCGCACTCCTCTTAAAATCATCCACCGTTTTTGTGGCTTGCTAAAAAGTAATAACGATTTGTCTGATAAATCGAAGAATGCATATTTAGCAACTATAGACAGACAAAGTGATAATATGCTTAACTATGTTAATCAACTTTTAGATGTCACAAAACTTAAATCAGGTAAGCAAAAGCCCGTGTGGAAAAAGGGAGATATTATTTCTTATCTGAATATGACTGCTGAGAAATTTGAATATTTAGCTGAAGAGAAAAATGTAAATCTTGTGTTTTTTTCTGATGTAAAAGAGCTTGAAATGGATTTTATTCCCTCTTATATAGACAAAATTGTTGGTATTTTAATCCAGAATTCCGTTAATCATACTCAAGCTGGTGATAGGATAGACTTCGTTGTTGTAAAAGGAATACGTCCCGATACAATTGTCATTAGGATATCTGATACAGGCGAGGAAATTTCAGAAGAAGATTTAAAACATATATCAGATATGTTTTGTAAGAACGACAACATCAAAAATACTTCTGAAACAGATATTAGTCTCGTATTAACTCGAATGATGGTTGAACAAATGAAAGGGAAAATAGAGGTGGATAGCTATTCCGGCAAAGGAAATACTATTGTTTTAACACTTCCTGTTAATAATAACAATATGCCATATGTGACTCAAATACAAGATTTGACAACAAATAATTCTCTGTTTCGCAAAAAAGAAAATCATCTTGAGGAAACCCCACTCGAAGAACATTCTATTGAGGAGGAAAAAGTTGAAAAGAATATTGTTTTGGTTGTTGAAGATAACAAAGACGTTAGACAATATATTAAAACCTTGCTTAGTGACAATTACACTGTGATAATAGCACGAAATGGACAAGAAGGTTTGGAAATGGCAGAAAAACACATCCCCGATTTGGTTATTACCGATTTAATGATGCCTGAAAAAGATGGTGCTCAACTTTGTTGTGAAATGAAAGAGAATAAAATGCTTAATCACATACCTGTGATTATGCTCACAGCAAAAAATGATGATAAGAGCCGGATTAAAGGATTGCAATGTGGAGCTGAAGCGTTTATTAATAAACCATTTAATCCTGAAGAACTTTTCGCTTCTATAAATAATTTGATGAAAGGGCGAAAGCTAATTATAGAAAAATACAAAGATAATTTTGAGACCAATCTACAGGAAACTCGAAATATAAAAGAAACTGATGCTAATCTGAAATACCTGCAAACTGTTACAGACATTATCTACAAAGAGATACAAAATCCTGCTTTGAGCTCTGCTTTTCTGGCCGAGCAGATGGGAGTAAGTATTTCACAGCTTAATCGCAAATTAAATGCAATAACCGGACAATCTACAATTTCATATATTTTGAAGGTGAAACTCGATAAAGCCAAGAAAATGCTACAAGACACACCAGATTCTATTTCATACGTTGCTGATTCTTGTGGCTTCTATGATGCTAATTATTTTTCTCGTGTATTTAAAAAAGAGTTCGGTGTAACGCCTACGCAATTTCAAAAAACTGCAATGTAGGAAAAGTTATCTCCTTCTTCATTAGTTCTGTTTATGCGTGTGGTGTAGCACATGTAAACATCTTATTAATAGGTTTATATGTGTAAATTGTGCGTGATTTGTGCTAGTTTTATTAATTGTTAATGCGTGATTTGTGCTGATTATTTCCTTATAATTGCAGATTTGATTCTTTTTTTTATCTCAAATTTGTGATAATATTTTAGCAGAACAAAAAAGGTTGGATTTTTCCAATTTATTTATCTAAATCTACTTTATAAATTAATACATTTTTTTACCATGACATTTTTCAATAAACTTAAACAGAAAGCATTCGCTGAATTTATAGATATCATCGAATGGACCGACGAAACAACTGACACCATTATTTGGCGTTTTCCACGCTATAATTCCGAAATTAAAAATGGTGCACAACTCACCGTACGTGAAACACAAATAGCTATACTGGTAAACGAAGGCAAGTTTGCCGATGTGTTCCAACCGGGGCGATACGAGCTAACTACAGCCAATATGCCCATACTTACCACAATGAGAGGATGGAAGTATGGTTTTAACTCTCCTTTCAAGGTCGATGTTTATTTTGTAAACACCAAGCAGTTTTTAAATCAACGTTGGGGAACGGCTAATCCTATAATGATGCGTGACCCCGAATTTGGACCTATCCGCATACGGGCATTTGGTTCTTTTAACTTTAAAGTACAACCAGATCCTATACCCTTCATACAAAATGTAGCAGGTACTAGTGGTGAGTTTACTACTGAAGGAATTAGTGACCAACTTCGCAATTTTGTGATTACCAAGTTCACAGATTATTTGGGTGAGTCTCAGATTGCTGCACTCGACCTTGCCGCAAATTTAAATGAGTTTTCTGAGGAACTTACGGTAGCCCTTAAAGACGATTTTGCTGAATATGGAATTGAACTTACTCGTTTTCTGATAGAAAATATATCGTTGCCTGAAGCTGTGGAAGAGGCTCTCGACAAGCGTACAAGCATGGGAGTGATAGGCAATATGACGGCTTATACTCAAATGCAGTTTGCCGATTCTCTTAAAGATGCTGCCAACAACCCGGCTGGTGGCGGAAATCTGGCAGGTGATGCTATGGGGGCCGGCATTGGTTTGGCTATGGCAGGACAGATGGCACAACAAATGACAAATAATCCGCAAGGCGGACAGTTCAATCCAAATGCACAACAAGGGACAACTACTCCGCCACCTTTACCACCTCAAAATATGTATCATGTGGCAATAAATGGTGTGCAGCAAGGACCATATCCCGAGGCACAAATACAACAAATGATTCAACAAGGGCAAATCACTGCCGAAACGCTTGTGTGGACACAGGGAATGCCTGCATGGATTACTGCTAAAAGTGTACCGTCTCTCTCTCAATTTTTTGGAGCAGTACCGCCACCATTGTAGTGGAGGTGATAGGGATTAATGTTTATATATAAGCATTTGCAGAACTGAAAGTTATGATATTTATCTTATATAAAGAAATATGAAAACAAAAAAAATAATTACATTATTCCTTGCCCTTATTTGTTTTATAAACTACGCTGATGCACAGTTGTGGGGAATGTTTACGGATAAGGCAAAAATTATAGCCAGGCAAGAAGCAAGTAAGACTGTTTGTAAAACAGCAAGAGCAGGTGTGTCCAAATCAGTAGATTTGGGTACAATTCCTGCTACTTTTGAGGAGTTCGAAGCAAAGTATAACGAGTTGGCCACGACACCTGAAGGTGCAATTGCTATGTTTTTAGCAGCTATGGATATTTATGCGCAAAACGAGGAGTTAGGTAAGTACTGTTTTGGGGTGTGCTTTCATCCGGAAAATCGTAATGGTGAGTTACCTAACAAGTACTTCCTTAGCTTCATGCGTTCACGTTTTCATTATGGTGATGGACAGCCGTGGATAGCACGTTCATATTTTGAAGGTGCTAAACCCGAAAACGGTTATACTCCGAAGTCCCCACTTACCTTAAAAATGAAAAGCCGTGTTGATGACAAAGATTATTTAACCAGTATGGATGCTGATATAGAAAAGCGTTGGCTTAAATCATCAGGTGCCGATAGTGAGCGTGCTGTTCAAGTATTACGTGTTCGTGGGGAAAAACTATACTATATCTTCGAGTATGGTGGTTTACCATCGCAAGTACGTAAGCCGAGAAAATAAGAATAAAAGCTTAACTTTAAACTTTCACACATGAACGAAATAAAAGAACCTATAACCGATGCTTTGCAAACCAAATGCAAATCGTGTGGCGGATTTATGCAGTACTCTCCGGCTGAAGAAGATTTAAAATGTCTTTATTGCGGTTACGTGGGTGGATTGGACAAAACACCGGTAGAAATTCAGGAAAACGATTTTGAGTATTGGAAAAATCGTGCCGAAGAAAGTACCGTTGACGAGGGTGTGGAAATTCCCGAGATAAAATGTCGTCAATGTGGAGCAATAACTACATTGCCTGAAAATACATCAGGCGCAAAATGTGCATTTTGCGGTACACCGCTCATTATGAATGAAGCGTCGGTAAAACGTTTTTGGCAACCGGAATACCTGCAGCCATTTAAGGTTACCGAGAAAACAGGTAAAGATAATTTTAAAAAATGGTTAAGTAAAAAGTGGTTTTTACCTTCACAACTCAAAAAAAACGGTACATCAACAGATAGTTTTAAAGGTGTATATCTGCCATTTTGGACATATGATGCTAATACTCATACGGATTACACTGGTAAGAGAGGTGAAAACCGCACTGAAACATCGCGTAACAGTAAGGGAGAAGAAGTACGTCGCACCGTTACCGATTGGTACAATACAAGTGGAAGTGTACATGTAAGTTTTGATGATATAGTTGTGCCCGCATCCGGAACACTGCCCGATAGTATAATGAACAGGTTGACAAATTGGGATATGATGAATTGTGTAGGGTATAAAAAAGAGTTTTTGGCAGGATTTATTACCGAGATTTATCAACGTGACTTTCGTGAAGCTATAGGCGATGCCAAAGATAAAATGAATAGGGTAATAGAAGATACTATTAAAGTAGATATTGGTGGCGACGATCAAAAAATTACCTCAAGCTATACACAGTTTAATGATGTAACATTTAAGCATCTGTTGCTCCCGGTTTGGATAAGTGCATTCAAATTTAATAATAAGGTTTATCAATTCGTGATAAATGGACGTACCGGACAAGTAATAGGTCAATACCCAAAAGATAAAACAAAAATTATTATGCTAATAATAGCTATAATTGCAATTATAGCAGCATTGGCAATGATATTATGATAATATTTTAATGGGAGTTTGTGGGATTAGATAATGAAGCTATAGTATTATAGTGTTTTTCAAAACTTATTTTAAACTGATTCTTGCTCCCTGATTTTAACTAAATACACT
>CAYFUW010000067.1:0-11251 GCA_964346495.1 uncultured Dysgonomonadaceae bacterium | reverse complement strand
GTTTGCATATTGCTGCTAGATCCTAAAAGTATTAAATTAATAACAGTGAAACACCAGATGGTTGCAGTTATCTTGTATGTTTTAGCAACTATTGCAAGTTATATTTTCCTGCCAAAGTCGGTAATTAAATTTTCAATACACATTCTAAATGCTGTTTATTGTGGTGTGCTTGTTTACTTCACGGTGTTTTTTGCACGTCGCTACCATGCGTTCCGCAAAGTAATGGACAACTTCTATTCAGATAGCACGGTTGCTCGTATGTGCTGGATTGTTATAGCATTTTATTGTTCACTTGGAATAGGCATTTTATCACTTATTACCACTCAATACTCGAGTTTAGTATTGAATTTTATTTTCGGAATCTCATTACTCTGTTTTTACACATTTTTCGGCATAAAACTGCTTAATTATCCGTGGCAGTTTAGGGTAATAGAGAAGCCAATAATAATAGAAAAGTCAACAACAGATACGCCAATAGCTGAAACTTTTGAAGACATACAATCTTCTTTGGCACTTGATATTAAAACCAACAGCATTAGTTACGAAAGCACACCCCGTATCAACAGTAAAGCAAGTATAGGAGAGTGGATTGAAGAAAAACACTTTTTAAAATCAGGAATCACAATAGACGACTTAGCCGGGTATTTAGGCACTAATAGCACCTACATATCATCATATTTCAATACCTACAAAGGCATCACCTTTCGTCAGTGGGTCAATTATCTAAGAATAGAAGAGGCTAAACGCATTATAACTAATACGCCCAAAACAACAATGACGGAACTAGCCACACGCCTGGGCTATAACGACACACGCACTTTTTATCGTCAGTTTAAAGCTATAGAAGGAGTTCAACCTTCCATTTGGAAAGCAAATAACTAATTATAATTTAATCGGAATATTTTTTGAAAAGCATCTATCAGGTATTCTTGATATGTTTAGTCTTACCCAAGAATTAAAACATCTAAAAGCACTACAACTCAGTACATATATGAATAAAACCTTTAAAGTCATACTTTTTCCTAAGTGATTTGTAGTATTATACAGTTCCTCTTAAATAGAACTTAAGTTAAATCATTAGGTATTCTTTGGAATTGAGAAGGCGTTACACCGAATTCTTTCTTGAATACACGTGAAAAATAACTGGCATCGTTGAACCCACAGGCATAAGAGATCTCCGTAATTGGGTCAGCTGTGCTTTGCAACATTTTTTTCGCTGTATTAAGCTTCACTTTTAGGATATATGAAACAGCCGATTGTCCAACTATTCCATTCAACTTGCGATTTAGCTGAGACGGACTAACGAACATTTTATCGGCAATAAAGACAGTATTCAAGTTCGGATTCTGTATTTCTGCAACAATAATATCGGTAACAGTTTGCAGATATTTCAAGTTGGCATCACTCTCTACCTTGCTTCGTATTCCCGAGAGAGTATTTTCGAGCGTATCTTTATATTTTTCAATAATTTTCTTACGACCTAGCAACAAGTTATGAATAGTAGCAAAAAGCTCTTCTGACTTAAACGGCTTATTGATATAAGCTTCTGCACCACACTGAAGCCCCCTTATACGATCTTCCTCATCACCCATAGCCGTAATAAAAACCACGGGGATATGATTAAGCATCACATTTTTCTTCAATTCAACACACATGCAGACACCATCTTTAACCGGCATCATCACATCAGAAACCACAATGTCGGGAATATGCTCTTCTGCCATCTCAAATCCCTCCTGACCATTTTCAGCAGTTATCACACAATATTTGTCTTCAAGCAAACTTACAATGTACCGCAACACATCCTTATTATCTTCCACAACCAGGACGATAGGCTTTCCGTTGTTTAATTCTTCAGGATCCACCTCCTCATCTTCAAACTCCTCAATAGATGCATCAACCAATTCAGGCACATCCAAATTAATTGAAGTCTCTTTGTCCAACGGTACTATTTGTTTCAAATTATTATTTTTAAGTGGCAGAGTAACAGTAAAAGTAGTTCCTTTCCCTAATTCACTTTCCACTTCAATTTCACCTTTCATTTTCTCAACCAGCATTCTCGTAAAGGCTAAGCCTATACCGGAACCTGTTGTGTTGCGAGCGTTATCACTTTGATAAAACATCTCAAAAATACGCTCTAAATCTTCTTTAGGAATACCCTCACCTGTATCCATTACACGAATAACAATAGTTCCGGATTGTTTGCCTTTTTCTGCAAAAAAGTCTATTCTGCCACCAGCCTGAGTATGTTTGACAGCATTAGAGAGAAGGTTGCTTATTACTTTATCAATGTAAAAAGGAATGAAGTCCATTTCCAACTCATTTACATCTGAATGAAAAACAAGTTTTATCTTTTGTCCTTCGGCGTAAAGTCTGAAAGTCTCCGCAGTCATTCGCAGATAAGATATAATATCTCCACGTCTCCACACGGGCTGTTCCTTTCCCGATTGTAATTTGGAAATATCCAATAGCTGATTAACAAGCTTCAACATATTGTCTGTTTGCCTGTTAATTGCATCAAGGTAAGTATTTTTTTCCTTCACGGACAATTCATTCTTACTTTGCAACAAGCGACTAAAGCCTCTGATAACGGTTAACGGTGTTCTAAACTCGTGAGTAATATTCGTGAAAAAATCGGTACGTGTACGCTCCAGTTCTTTCAACATCTTGTTACTTCTGTTACGTTGCTTATAAGCATAGTAAAGTACCTCCAGAACACCAATTGATATTAGCACAATAGTGATGAGTATATATGAAATTATCTTACGACGACTCTCCCTTGCGGCAGTCTCCATTTCTATCTGATCTATTTGTCGCTTATTCTTTGTACGTTCGTAATGTACACGTACATCCATAAACCGATTTGTTTTTTGGATATTGCTAATGCTATCTCTCATATCGGTATATAGCTTGTAATTGGACAAAGCCTGTCTATAATCTGCGCGCTTTATATCGCTTTCATATTTAAGCTCATATAGACTAGCTAACATTTCATGTGATTTAATTTCTGTGGTTATTTCTTCGGCCAAATCAATATACCGTTTAAACTCTGAAATATTATTCTCCCACAAATGTATTCGTGCTATTGACAAACAGGCTTGAAATCTATGACTTTTATCGCCAACATCCACCAACTGATCGTAAGCCTTCTGATATTCATATTTAGCCAGAGTATAGTTTTTCTCCTTCACATACAAATCGCCAAGGTGTATTAAACACAATCCAATGCCCTTATCCGAACCGGCTATACGATTTTGCTCAAGAGATTTAATATAATATACCCTTGCCGAATCCAATTGCCCACGTTCCTCAAAAATTGCTCCCAAATTGGCATAATTTATTGCTTGCCCAATACTACTTTCCAATTTTATCTCATCTTCGAGAGCCATCCTCAAGTATTTCTCTGCATCGTCTAAATAGCCCAGAGATGAATAGATATTGCCAATACCATTAGATGATACTGCATGACTTTTCATACCCACACCTGGCTTACTTGCTTGCGAATAGGCTTCGGCATATTCCAGGGCATAATAATGATATTCTGAAGCTTCCCCTTGTGCCCCAATGCGTCTGTAATCTGTCCCCAGTGCATTGTAAGCCTGCATAATTCTTATAGTGTCTTTCAGTCTTAAAGCGATGTTTAACTCCTCCTGATGCTGATCTATAGCCTCTAAGAAACGGGCATTATCACGCATATATTTCCCTAACCTCTTGTGACACAATAAGGCTGCGTAATCATCACCCTCTTCGATAAATTGTTGCAACAACATGTTTATCGAATCTTCATCATTTATGAATCCTAGCTTTTCATCAAGTTCCTGGTGAAAGTCAATCTCTTTCTGCTCTCTGTTCCTTTGTTTTTTTGGAGAGGTACAAGAAAGCAAAAAAACCGCAATACCTAAAAGCATTGCTGAATATGCCAAACTATATTTCATTTTCGACAGAAACACCATAAATCAAAAGTAAAGCCCAATAATGTTGTCAGGCCATATATAACCTAACATAATTCAATTAACAAAGATAGCACTTTAATTCCAAATATTAACAAATATATAGAAAAAATTACATCATAAAATTAAATCACAACGAGTATCTATAATCACAAACAGTCACACAAATCACACAAACCACTCATATACAACCACCTGCAACAGCCACAGGCAGCTAACACAGCAACTAACAATTACGCCTATTTAGAACCATTACAAAGTGATTTTTCATAATGTTTCATAAATTCCGACTTTCAATATATAATTTCTGAATTACAATAAGTGGACTTTTTTCAATCGTTTTTAAAATTAACAGCTACATAATTCTTACATAAACTCCTTATGAGGGAAAACCTGGTAATAGATTCATTATTTTGTTTTCCATATCATTAATTATTGGCTCAATTAAGTTTTTATTAAAATCCTTAGTAATATACACCTTATCAAATGCTCCCACACCAATAGGATACGATTTACCGTCCCAATTTACTTTCGGAATGGAAAAGATATAATAGTTATCTACAGTTACATAGCTGTCGACAAACTGTGTCAACAACTGCTCGCCTGCCATTTGCCATGCGGCAGAAGCGACAACATCGTTACGCTCAGCAATGATTTCTTTTACGACCTGGTTTGACCGTGCTACTACAGCCTCTTTGTGAGCTTCCTTATCGGGATTGGTAAAGAAAGCGACAGCAGCAATAACGATTAAAATTAAGAAAATGAATCCTGATTTGTTTCTTTTTCTTCCCATACTTTTTTTTATTCTATTAAATGATTTTTAAAAACTCTTTTCCGCTGTTTCATTATATCTGTTTCTATAAATTTCAATTATTTCATCTAATTCAATAACCGACACACTAAGTAATTTAATGTCGCATCTCACAGATTTGATACTTCCATCTCGCAGATAATGAAATCTAAATACTTTTCTCCGATATTTACTTGCTGAATTAAAAACAGACACATCTTCATTACTAATATCTCTCCAACTCACAAAACCACTTTTGATAGTGTAAATACCTTTATCATCAATAGTTATAATTGGCTTCCGATTTACTATTCTTTTAATTGAAATATACAATAGTAATATCGAAATAGTATAAAACATTATTTTAATAACAATCAATTCTAATGTATCTGCCATTGGAATCTTAATGGCTATATATAAAAGTAGAAAGCTAGTAAGTAAAAACAGAGCATTCCTTAAAAAAGAGTAATAAATATGCTTTTGTGCAGGCAAAAAATTATCATCAAGCTCTACTTACAATAAATTACTATGTTTCCTATTCCAAAGAATCTCCTCTATCTCCGTTTTCCTTTTTCGATAGGGAATAATTGTTTTGGTAACAGCCAGATTATCATCTCTTAAAAGTGAGATACCTGCTTTTAATAGTAGTTTTGGTATATTATTGACTCGTGAGAATGCCCAGATTTTCCATTTTACAAGTTGATGTTGCCAAATAAATATCGGAATAATAAAGCTGAGTACTATCAATAATAGTGATAGAATAACTCTTTCAGTAAATAGTGCTACAATTACAGCTAATGCCAAAAATGCTATCATGACAAAAGCAGAAGGATAAACCACCATTACCTCTCCCTTTCTTAACACTCTATAAACTGAAAGATATTTATTATCATTGATTGACATATTGGCACTAACTATTTTTTTGTCAAAAAGGTAATTATCTCTTCGCCATCTGAACTATCCCAGTTTTAGGCAATTCTCTATTTCGTTTTTCAACAGCTTCAACAACATTGTCTGCCAATTCGGCGAAAGCCATTCCGGTGATACTATCGGTTTTTAGTGCAACGGGATATCCTTCGTCACCGCCCTCGCGAATGCTTTGCACGATAGGAATTTGTCCCAACAAAGCGTAGCCGTTCTGTTCTGCCAGGCGCTTACAACCATCTTTGCCGAAAAGATAATACTTGTTTTCGGGCAGTTCGGCAGGTGTAAACCACGACATATTTTCAACCAAGCCAAGTATCGGCACATTTACTTTATCGTTTGTAAACATTGAGATACCTTTACGTGCATCGGCAAGCGCCACCTCCTGAGGAGTGCTCACAACAACCGCGCCTGTAATAGGTACAGTTTGCACTAGAGTTAGGTGAATATCGCTTGTTCCGGGTGGAAAATCGATAAGGAAATAGTCAAGTTCGCCCCAATCGGCATCGCCAATCAACTGCTTCAAGGCGTTGCTAGCCATTGCTCCACGCCAAACCACAGCATCTTCTTTATTTACAAAAAAGCCAATAGAGAGCATTTTAATTCCATGATTTTCTATAGGAACAATCAAGTCTCGACCATCTTTTTCCACGAGAATAGGTCGTGCATCTTCTGCATTGAGCATTTTAGGAATAGACGGACCAAAAATATCGGCATCTAAAAGTCCAACTTTATAACCTTTTTGTGCCAAAGCAACTGCCAAGTTTGTACAAACGGTACTCTTCCCTACTCCCCCTTTTCCGGATGCTACGGCAATAATATTTTTCACTCCGGGCAACAAGTCAGGCAATGCAGGACGTGGTGCCTGTTTTGACTTTATCGCGATATTACCTTTTATCTCCACTTCAGGGCTCACGTATGTCAAAATAGCCTGTTCAGCCATTTTCACGAGCGAGCGAATAAATGGGTCATTTGGTTTTTCTGTGATTAATGAAAAACTCACTTTCATTCCGTCAATACGAATATCGTCTTCTACCATTCCGGCAGTAACAATATCTTGTCCCGTTCCCGGGTAGCGCACGTTTTTTAGTGCGTCGATAATAAGTTGTGGATATAATGTCATTTTTTTATATTTTAGATTTCTGATTTACGACTTACGATTTTGCATCCTCCAAGTAGTAGCTACTTATTTGACTAAAAACTAAGGACTACCAACTCTGAACTATTAAAAATTTGCGTTGCGTCCAAAACTTCGGTAATCGTCTCTCTCGATTTCAATATCGGGTTCAATCCATTCGTGATTTTTCGGACATAAGAACTTAATATATTTGATGTTTAAACCGCGAGAACGCCATTGTTGTTCATAAAAAGTTTGAATATTCAATATTTTATCGTCTAAACCCGATTCATACAGATTATCTGTATCTACCAAGACATTCAGATTGTTCACTTCAATCATCGCTTGGGTATAGGTATAAAGAAAATTGCTATCGGTTTTCAGATGAATGATTCCATCAGGTTTCATTATACGGGCATACTCTTGCATAAATCGGGTTGAAGTTAATCTCTTATTAGTTTTTTTCATTTGTGGGTCAGGAAATGTAATCCATATTTCCGATACTTCATTTTCTGCAAAAAAATGATTAATTAACTCAATATGTGTACGCAAGAAAGCAGCGTTCTGTATATTGTCTTCCAGAGCTTCGGTAGCACCTGTCCACATACGTGCGCCCTTTATATCGATTCCGATAAAATTCTTTTCCGGAAAAAGTCGGGCTAATCCGACAGTATATTCTCCCTTACCACAACCGAGTTCGAGCACAATATCATTTTTGTTGCCAAAATGCGTATGCCACTTCCCTTTCAACGGAAAAGTCTCGGTTTGTAAAGTGTGAAAAGTATATTGAAAAACATTGCCGTATGTTTCCATATCGGCAAACTTCGATAATTTATTTTTAGCCATTATGCAATATTTACTCTTTCTTTTTAGATTGCAAAATTACACAAATAAGATTATAGTCGCAATTTTTTATTTTTCTTTCAAAATGTAATTTTAAGAACCAAATTAACACCTAAAAGCAAATTAACCTGCACTTATTTTTACACAACTGAAGATATTGATTATAAAATATTTCAACTTGCGATTTTTAGCAAGATGTTACTCTCAAATAAAAGAGTCGATTTTGAAAGATATTTCCGTTTTTTAAGCAAATAAGAGCAATAAATATCATTTTATTGGTTATCTTTGTAACTGATAAATAAATCTTTTTAAATTTTTTATTATATGAAAGTAAATGACATAATGAAACAGCTTGAAGCCAAACATCCGGGCGAAGCTGAATTTTTGCAAGCAGTAAAAGAGGTTCTTATTTCTATTGAAGATGTTTATAACCAACATCCAGAGTTTGAAAAAGCAGGAATCGTTGAAAGAATCGTTGAACCTGACCGCGTTTTCACATTCCGTGTTCCTTGGGTTGACGACAATGGACAAGTTCACGTGAACATCGGTTACCGCGTTCAATTTAACAATGCTATTGGACCGTACAAAGGCGGAATCCGTTTCCACCATACAGTTAACCTATCAACTCTTAAATTCTTAGGATTTGAGCAAACATTCAAAAACGCACTTACTACATTGCCAATGGGCGGTGGTAAAGGTGGATCTGACTTCTCTCCAAGAGGTCGTTCAGACGGCGAAATCATGCGTTTCTGCCAAGCATACATCACTGAACTATGGCGCGACTTAGGTCCTGACACAGACGTTCCTGCAGGTGACATCGGCGTTGGTGCACGTGAAGTTGGTTACATGTACGGAATGTACAAAAAATTGGCTCGCGAACACACAGGTGCATTCACAGGTAAAGGTCGTTCATTCGGCGGTTCACGTCTACGTCCTGAAGCAACAGGTTTTGGTGCATTGTATTTCGTAAACCAAATGTGTGATACTCACAACATCGACCTTAAAGGTAAAACTGTAGCTGTTTCAGGTTTCGGAAACGTTGCTTGGGGTGCTACTATGAAAGCTACCGAATTAGGTGCTAAAGTTGTTGCTATTTCTGGTCCTGATGGTTACATCTACGATCCGGACGGTGTAAGCACACCTGACAAATTCCAATATATGACTGAATTACGCAACTCAGGAAACGACGTTGTTGCTCCTTACGCAGAGAAATATCCAAATGCAACATTCTTCCCTGGCAAAAAACCTTGGGAATGCAAAGTTGACATCGCATTACCTTGCGCAATTCAAAACGAATTGAATTTGGAAGATGCTAAGAAACTTAAAGAAAACGGCGTTACATTGGTTGCTGAAGTTTCTAACATGGGTTGTACAGCAGAAGCTGTTGATTTCTTTATTGAAAACAAAATGTTGTTCGCTCCGGGTAAAGCTGTTAACGCCGGTGGCGTAGCTTGTTCAGGTTTGGAAATGACTCAAAATGCAATGCACATTTCCTGGACAAACGAAGAAGTTGACAAATGGTTACACCAAATCATGGGTGACATCCACGAACAATGTGTATCTCACGGAAAAGATGGTGAATACATCAACTACGTGAAAGGTGCAAACATTGCAGGCTTTATGAAAGTAGCTGATGCAATGATGGCTCAAGGTGTATTATAATATTCACATTAATATAATCAGAAAAAGAGCAGTCTCGTTTGAGATTGCTCTTTTTAGTTTGGAGTTTGGAGCATGTAGTCTGTAGTAGTAGAGACGGAGCATGTTGAAGCAATGCGGAAATCCCGACCTGTCGGGGCTCCGTCTCTACCATCATATAAAAGTCACAAATATCTCCTGTCGGAGAGATTTGCAATCCCGACTTATCGAAATTACGTCTCTACTGCTATAAAAAAAAAGAGACGCCATAGTATGACGTCTCTACATTTCTATCTATAAAAGTCTTTTATCTTTGTTCTTTTATCTTTAGTCTAAATACTATTTCTTCACATCATAGTAGTGAATCGGTTCACCTTTATAGTTTATGAATGTCATTCTTACAACATCTTTACCTACAGAAATAACAGAGAAACCTTCATCTGATGAGCAAAACTGCGTATCAGGACCTTTCACAGGCTTTCTGCCTTTTGAAGCCGAACCATTCACCACATACTGAATGTTTGTATTCGGTTTTGTAAGATGTTGAAACGTGTGCGAGTGTCCTGCTGCGTAGATAGCTACATTGTGACGACGCAAAATTGGGTCGAGCTTTTCAATCAGGTCTTTTTCGTCAACACGTTTTTTCTCCGACACATAAATCGGGTGATGACCGATAACGATTTTAAAATCAGCTTTCGATTGTGCCAACTCTTCTTCTAACCAACGAAGTTGAGCTGTAGTATCTTGCTGCAAAACATCGGGATAAGTTTCACTCTCTTCGTGATACTTGTTAATTAATGGAGTTGTATCGATAAAAAACAAGTCCACCGATGAAAAATCGTCACCCTCCTCTGGTTGAATATTCTTAACATAATATCTGTCGGGCATATCCCAACGACGAGAAACATTAGAATAATCAATTACTGCTTGAGTATTGCCTCTATATTCGTGATTACCAAGTATAGGATACCAGGCTATATGCAAGTCGCCATGCGAATATACAAGCTCATAGTTGGTCATCCACAGAGGATCGTTTATGCTTTGTACACCTCTATAATGAAATACATCACCTGCTGCGGCTACAAACTCAATATCTAAGCTATCTGCCAGGTTACCCATTACATCAGCTATATCTTTTTGAAGATATGAACCGTTACGTCCTAAGTCATTGGCAAGATAAAAGCTAAATCCGTCATCGAATACTACTTCTGCAGTCTTGCTCTTTTGAGCAAATACCGGACTTAAAAATAGTACCGTTAATAGTAATAATACTGTTTTCTTACTTTTCATTTATATAAATTATTTGTAAATATTAAAAAATCAATTTAACACCTGCGTCAAGACGGAAGTTATAATATTCCACCTGCATAGTGTGTTCTTTGCTTCCTTGATAATAACGTAACGGTTGATTCAAGATATTGTTCATATTAGCGAACAAACTTACGTGTTTACCTATTTTCAGGTTAGCATTGAAATCGAGATAATTTACAGAATCATAAAATCTATCTTTGTATGCTTCAGTTCCTAACTCATCGATAAAGTCAGATGCGTGATTGTAAGAAATACGTGCAGAGAATTTTTTGTTATCAAATCCTAAAGCTACGTTAAATGTATGTTTCGGTGTTCCCGGAAGGCTCAACTCCTCGTTTTCACGTCCTTCGTAGTTGAAGTTCTTAACAGAAGAGTGATTGTATGTATAGTTTGTATAGATATTTAAGTACTCTAAGAATGAAGGCAAGAAATACAAGTTTTGTTGTACTGCAACTTCAAATCCTAACAAATCGGCATCACCACCATTAATTGGCTGAGTGAAAGTTTTCCACACCTGATTCATGTAGTTGTAGTTTGCATAACGTACATCAACGATAAAGTCTGAAATATTTTTGTAGAACACACCTGCCGAAATCAATCCGTTTCCACTAGTATAATACTCCAGCATAAGGTCGAAGTTCATTGATCTTGTCGGTTTCAAATCAGGGTTACCTATAG
>CAYFUW010000066.1:0-11656 GCA_964346495.1 uncultured Dysgonomonadaceae bacterium | reverse complement strand
GTTATCAGCAACTTCCTATAAAGCGAAACACTCTTGTCAACTACCTGTTGGTAAAACCGTTGCTAAGTCCGGCAAACTACATCTCGCTCTGCTTTGCTATACCTTTCGCTATTAGCGGAGTGGCTCCCACATTTGGAGTAGGCGGAGCTTTTCGGTTTATTCTGATTTTCGTTTTCCTGATTTGGTTTAATACTTTATTTGCATCTTTCTTAAAACGAAAGTTTGGAGCAAACATTATCGGCATTGCTGTTTTTATAGCCATTTTGGCAGGATTAGCAGCGTTAGAATTTTTCAAAATTTTCTCTCTGTTTGACCTGTCAACCAATGTTTTTAATTTTCTTGTCGGAAATCCTATTGGTTGGATTATAGTTCTAGCTTTCAGTTCAATTGCATATTTTGCTAACAGATGGTTTTTCGCCCAAAACTACTATCCGGAAACTTTCGACAAATCAGCTAAAAAAGAGAATATCGAAAAACAGAATTTCAGCTTTATGGAGCGTTTTGGCGATATAGGCAATCTGATTTCGCTGCAAATGAAACTTGTACTTCGCCATAAACGAGTAAAAAATGCGCTTTACATGACAATACTTTTTCTATTTTACGGATTACTTTTCTATCCTAACAAACAGTATCAGGACAGTCCTGCTATGCTGATATTTATTGCCATTTTCATAACTGCAATCGGCATGATTATGTTTGGGCAATGGATTATTAACTGGGACGGGGCGCATTTCGATTTTATGATGACACGAAAGATCTCTACCCGAACATACATTCGTGCGAATTACTTTTTCCTGTTGGCTCTGTCGGTTATCTCCTTTATTCTTATAACGCCTTATTTTCTATTCGGAGAAAAGATTTTAATCTATCATATTGTCGCCATTTTATACAACGTTGGAGTAAATATTCATGTCTATCTTTATGGTGCAACCTATAATACCAAGCGATTGGAACTGGCACAAGGTTCGGCAATGAATATGCAGGGTGTTACATATAAAAACTTTATCGTAATGATTCCTTTGTTAGTGATTCCAATGGCTTTGGTCGGTATTTTCGCAGCTTTCTCAGCGATAAATATCGCGTTTATAATTTTGGCTGTTATCGGGTTATTGGGGATTATTTTCACAAAACAACTGCTCGAAATTACAGAAAGACAATTTCTGAAAAGAAAATACGCTCTCTGCAAAGGATTTAGAAAGAAAGAATAGTTCCTATTTGGGAATTGGGATTTCGGATTTGGGAATTTATAATTTTTAAACATAGAATATCAATACAACACAATGATACAAGCAATAAACTTAACAAAAATGTACGACGGAGTAACCGTTTTAAATATTCCGCAAATAACTATCGCAAACGGTGAAAGTTTCGGGTTAGTTGGGAATAACGGCGCCGGAAAAACCACTTTTTTCAGATTGATTCTTGATTTAATCGAAGCTTCGAGCGGTGAAGTACAAATTGACGGCGAAAAAGTGGCTCGTCGCGATGAATGGAAGTCGAAAGTCGGCTCTTTCCTTGACGAAGGTTTCCTAATCGACTTTCTTACACCGGACGAATATTTTGACTTCACGGCAAAGATTTACGGTAAATCGGAAGGAGATATTGCCGCTTTTTTGGAATCGATGCAGGATTTTTTCAACGGTGAAATCATAGGTAATAAAAAATTAATTCGTGATTTATCTAAAGGAAATCAGAAAAAAGTGGGAATTGCTGCCGCTCTTCTACCCGACCCGCAAATATTAATTCTTGATGAACCGTTTACTGCCTTAGACCCAACTTCGCAAATCAGACTGAAACGGATGCTCAACGAGTTGAAAACAACAAAGAACATGACGATGCTTATCTCGAGTCACGACTTGAATCACGTTACCGAAGTCTGCGACCGCATTGTTGTTTTGGGTAAAGGCATTGTTGTTCGCGATATAGAAACAAACGAAGATACATTAAAAGAGCTGGAGAATTATTTTGCAGTTTAAGTTTTCATCACCTGAAAACAACCGAAATAAAAGGGCATTGCGGTTTGTACCGTATTGCCCTTACTTTTTTTATGCACAATGCTGTTTTGGTATCTGCAATATGCTTTTATTCCTAGTTGGAAATAGTCGCAATTCAAACACCAACAACTATAAACACGTAGTACATAACCCGAAAAACTCGCAACTCACACCAAATCACAAAAAAATGTCTTTTTTATCAATATATTTTGTATTTTTGTACAATAATAAAAAGTCAAATTCAAAAAATCAAAATAGAACAGATGTACACGCAAGATTTAAGCGAACAGGAAATTATTCGTCGACAAAGTTTAGAAGAGTTAAAAAACATGGGTATAGAGCCGTATCCTGCTGCTTTATACAAAGTTGATGCGTATTCAACCGATATAAAAGAAAATTTTAAAGATGATGACGAACGTCGATATGTGAGCATAGCTGGAAGAATTATGAGCCGCCGCATAATGGGAAAGGCATCGTTTATTGAATTAATGGATGCAGAAGGCCGAATACAAGTGTACATTACACGCGACGATATTTGCCCGGACGAAAACAAAGACCTTTACAATGTGGTTTTCAAAAAACTACTCGATATAGGTGATTTCGTGGGAATTACAGGATATGTTTTCCGCACACAAATGGGAGAAATTTCGGTACACGCCGAAACACTTACTGTTTTGGCAAAATCATTAAGACCACTACCAATAGTAAAAACAAAAGACGGGGTTACATATGACAAATTCAGTGACCCTGAGTTGCGTTACAGACAAAGATACGTTGACTTATTGGTAAACGACCACGTGAAAGATATTTTTATCAAACGAACAAAAATATTCAACGCGATGCGTGAGTTCTTTAACGCTCGCGGATATTTGGAAGTAGATACTCCCATATTGCAAAGCATTCCCGGTGGAGCGGCAGCACGTCCATTCATAACCCATCACAACGCTTTAGATATGCCACTATATCTGAGAATCGCAAACGAACTTTATCTGAAAAGATTAATTGTTGGTGGTTTTGACGGAGTTTACGAATTTGCTCGTGACTTCCGCAACGAAGGTATGGACCGCACTCATAATCCTGAGTTTACGGTAATGGAAATCTATGTTGCCTACACAGATTACAAATGGATGATGGAGTTCACCGAGCAAATGCTTGAACACACAGCTTTAGAGGTACTTGGAACTACCAAAGTGAAAGTAGGAGACAACGAAATAGACTTCAAAGCGCCCTATCCACGCGTTACAATGATAGATGCTATTAAGGAGCATACCGGATTTGATATCACAGGAATGGATGAAGCTCAACTTCGCGATGTTTGCAAAAAATTGAATATCGAAGTTGATGAAACTATGGGAAAAGGCAAACTTATCGACGAAATTTTCGGAGAGAAAGCGGAAGGAAATTATATACAACCAACTTTCATTATCGACTACCCGATAGAGATGTCGCCATTGTGTAAACGTCACAGAGAGAATCCGGAGCTTACCGAAAGATTCGAATTGATGGTAAACGGCAAAGAACTTGCGAATGCTTATTCAGAACTTAACGACCCGATAGACCAGCGAGGAAGATTTGAAGAACAACTTCGACTATCGGAAAAAGGAGATGACGAAGCCATGTTTATCGACCACGATTTCTTACGCGCACTTGAGTATGGTATGCCTCCAACATCGGGCATGGGAATCGGTATGGATAGACTTACAATGCTGCTTACAGGACAAACAGCAATTCAAGAAGTACTACTGTTCCCGCAAATGCGTCCTGAAAAAGTTGTCAGAAAAGATGCTGTTAATAAATATACGGAAATCGGAATACCTGAAGAGTGGGTTGAAATTATTCAAAAAGCAGGATACACAAAAGTTGCAAATTTGAAAGATGCAAATCCAAACAAGGTACATCAAGAAATTTGCGGATTAAATAAAAAACTCAAAAAAGAGTTGAACAATCCGACAGTTGATGAGGTTAAATCCTGGATAGAGAAACTTTAGACAGATAAGTCAATACAAACCCAATAAAAAAAGGAGGCACTAATGAATTCACTTGGTAAGATATGTATATTAGGCGGCGGAACTTGGGGAACCGCCTTAGCCAAAATAGTATTGATGAATCATAAGCACATCAACTGGTTTATGCGTCGCGATGACCAGATAGATGGGTTCTACAAATATGGAAGAAATCCGAATTATCTCACAAATGTAAAATTCAATCTGGCTCAAATATCTTTTTCTTCGAATATTGAAAAAGCAATTAAGGAATCAGACACTATAATAATAGCTCTGCCATCGCCTTATATAAAACAATATTTCAGACGAGTATCGAGCAAAAGCTTAAAAGACAAATTTATTGTTTCGGCACTCAAAGGATTGGTGCCGGGTGACAATACTGTCATCAGCAACTATTTCAACAAAAACTTCAATGTACCTATAGAAAACCTTGGCGTTATATCAGGTCCGTGTCATGCCGAAGAGGTAGCATTGGAGAAAATGTCTTTTCTTACAATAGCTTGCAAAGATATAGAAAAAGCCAAAATGCTAAGTGAAAGTCTCAACTCCAGAATTCTGAAAACATCCGTTTCACAAGATGTTGTTGGAACTGAATTGGCTGCTGTTCTAAAAAATATATATGCAATTGTATCAGGTATTTGTTCAGGACAAAACTATGGCGACAACTTTCAGGCAGTATTGATGACTAATTGTGCCAAGGAGATGGACAGATTTCTGCAAAAAGCAGCGCCATTAGAAAGAAATATTTGTGAGCAACACTATTTGGGAGATATGCTTGTTACAGGATATTCCCAATTCAGCAGAAATCGCACCTTCGGAACAATGATAGGAAAGGGATATTCTGTAAAATCAGCACAACTGGAAATGGAGATGATTGCCGAAGGATATTTCGGAGCAAAATGTATTTATGAAATTAATCAAAGACTGAAAGTAGATACTCCGATTATTGACATGGCATATGAAGTTTTATACGAAAAACTAAATCCAAGTTTAGCAGTCAGAAAATTAATAGATGTATTCTAAGAAATAAATTCGCTTAACGAACAAAATATAGTTTAACCAACCAAAAACAGAAAATTTATGGAAGCAATCAAATTAAGAATAAATCAAGTTTACAACACTGTTTCGGAACAACAAATATTGTCCCGAGCAAAAGATGCAATGACATGCAATACAGCCTTACACACAGGAGCATTGCCTGGAAACGATTTTCTGGGTTGGGTAAATCTGCCTTCTTCAACCACAGATGAGTTTTTAAAAGATATAGAAGAGACTGCTGCAAAGCTGCGCGCTAATTGCGAAGTAGTAGTTGTGGTAGGTATTGGCGGTAGCTATTTGGGAGCACGTGCAGTAATTGAGGCTTTGAGCAACACACTTGACTGGCTACAGAAAAAGAGAGAAAATCCGGTAATTCTTTATGCAGGATATAATATTAGCGAAGACTATACAGCCGAATTAGTAAACTATTTGCAAGATAAAAAATTCGGTATCATTAATATTTCAAAATCGGGAACAACAACCGAACCGGCAATAGCCTTCAGAATTTTACGTGAACTATTGATTAAAAAGGTTGGAGAAGAAGAGTCCAGAGAAAGAATTGTAGTTATCACTGATGCAAAAAAAGGAGCTTTACGCACACTAGCAGATAAAGAAGGATATAAATCATACATTATCCCGGATGATGTGGGCGGACGCTACTCTGTTCTAACTCCCGTGGGACTTCTTCCAATTGCAATTGCAGGAATAGATATCAAAAGCCTTATAAAGGGAGCACAAGACATTGAAAAAGCAACAAACGAAAGCTCATCTTACGAAGTTAACTTGCCTGCAATATATGCTGCTGTACGCAACGAACTGTACAACAGAGGGAAGAAAATTGAAATAATGGTCAATTACAACCCGAAGCTCCACTATTTTGCTGAGTGGTGGAAACAGCTATTCGGCGAAAGCGAAGGCAAAAACGGAAAAGGTATTTTCCCGGCAGCAGTTAACTTCACATCTGACCTTCACTCTATGGGTCAATGGATTCAAGATGGTGAACGTACAATCTTTGAAACTACATTATCGATAAAAGAGCCAAACGAAAAAGTTGAAGTTCCTTACGATGAGACAAATCTAGATGGATTGAACTATCTGAAAGGCAAAAGAATAGATGAGGTAAACAAAATGGCTGAACTTGGCACACAGATAGCTCACATTGATGGCGGAGTTCCAAATATTGTAATAGAAATTCCGCGTCTGTCTGAATATTACATTGGTCAGCTAATTTATTTCTTCGAAAAAGCATGTGGCATTAGCGGTTATATGTTGGGTGTAAATCCATTTGATCAACCGGGTGTTGAGGATTACAAAAACAACATGTTTGCCCTGCTCGAGAAACCGGGCTTCGAGGCTCAAACAGAAGCTATAAAAGCGAAGTTATAACTAGCTGTAAGCGATTGGCTTTTGGCTATTAGCCATTAGCTTTTTCGTTGTGCTAATAAATCTTCATTCATTGACGAATGGTTGAAAAGTCTTGAGTCTTATATCTTGGCTCTTGTGTCTAAAAAATAGATATTTTAGTTGTAGAGGTGAACTCTTCGAGGAATAGTATTCCTTTGTAAGAGTTCCCTTTTTTATTTAGACGCGGACTCCAAACGGTAATAGCATAATTCCCCGGTAAGATGGCTACAATACCGCCACCAACTCCACTTTTTCCGGGTAATCCCACTTTAAAAGAGAATTGTCCCGCCTCATCATAAAAACCACAAGTTTGCATTATTGCATTAGTGCGTTTTATACGGCTTGGAGAGAGTATCTGCTCACCGCAATAAGGTACTACACCATCATTGGCAAGAAACAGAAAAGCTTTGGAGAGTTCCTTACAACTCATCTCAACAGAGCAGATGTGAGTATATAAATCTATCACGGTTTCTATATCGTTTTTAATATTTCCAAACGACTTCATTAAATATATCAATGCATAGTTGCGATAACCAGTATTTTTTTCCGATAATGCCACTTTAGTATTATAATCTATTGTGTCGTTTCCTGCAAGTCGTCTGATAAAAGATAAAATCTCTTCTTTTGGATTACTCAATTCACTTACCAGAATATCACAAACAACAATTGCACCTGCATTAATAAACGGATTACGAGGTATTCCCATATCATACTCAAGTTGAATAAGTGAATTGAAAGGTGTTCCTGCCGGCTCCAAATCCATACGTTTCCAAATATCGCTTTTCAAAATAGAGTAAGCCATCACAAATGTGAAAACTTTTGATATGCTCTGTATCGAGAAACGTTTTTCAGAATCACCAAAGCCATAAGACTCTCCACTAATTGTGGTCAGGTTAACACCAAATTGATTGGGATCAATCTTAGCCAACTCGGGAATATATGAGGCGACTTGACCAAGATCTTCAACCTTTTGTAAGTCGCTGTAAATAGACTTAAATATTTTTTCGTAATCCATAATTATATCTGACAAAGTTGCAATAATTTTTGACGTTTTACACAGCAAAACATCCTTACAATTACAAAGATAAGCTAAAACCTTGTAAATATAAGCATATCACATTTTTTTTTAATATCTTTATTGTCCGAAAAAAAACAATTAAAAATATATTCAAAAATGAGAAAAACTATTCTTACCACACTTTTTGTCTTTATTCTATTTTCGCTTTATGCGGATGAGGGAATGTGGATGTTACATCTGCTAAAACAACAAAAACTCTCTGAAATGCAGGAGCTTGGATTACAACTACAAGATTATGATATTTACAATCCCAACGGCGAATCGCTTACAGATGCAATCTTGCAATTTGGCGGCGGCTGCACAGGAAGCGTAATTTCATCCGAAGGATTAGTTTTGACTAATCACCATTGCGGATATGGACAAATTCAAAATCATAGTTCGTTAGAAAACAACTATCTGGAAAATGGCTTTTGGGCAAAAAATAAAAAACAAGAGTTGCCAAATCCTGGATTAACAGTAACTTTTATTGAGAAGATTGAAGATGTTACAGATTACGTAAAAGAGTGCTTAGAGAGAGATAAAGAACTAGATAAAGATGGTGTTCTGTTTCTTTCACCATCATATCTTAATAGAATAGCAAACGAAAAAGTTGGCGATTATCTTAGCAAAAATGCAGGAACAAATGTCGAGATAAAACCGTTTTTTGAAGGTAACCGCTACTACATGTTTTTCAAAAAAATATATTCCGATGTCAGATTAGTTGGTGCACCACCCAGTTCAATTGGCAAATTTGGTGCAGACACCGACAACTGGATGTGGCCCCGTCATACAGGAGATTTCTGTCTATTCAGAATTTATACCGATAAAAATGGAAATCCGGCAAGCTATTCTCCCGACAACATACCTTTGAAACCAAAAAAATGGTTGCAAATTTCAACCGACGGAGTTGAAGAAAACGATTTCGCAATGATTATCGGTTTCCCGGGCACAACAAACAAATATTACACATCGTGGGAAGTTGCAGAACGCAGAGATATTGACAATGACGTTCGAATAAATATGCGTGAAATCAGACAAGAAGCTATGCTCGAAGAGATGCTGAAAGATCCGCAAGTAAATATTCAATATGCAAGTAAATATTCAGGCTCTACAAATGGGTACAAGAGTGCGATTGGCTTCAATTGGGCAATAGATAACAGACAGTTTATCGATGTAAAACGCGAACAACAAGATCAGGTTGCAAAGTGGGCAACGGCAAATAACACTCCTAAATATACAGAAGCGCTACAAGCTATTGAGAATATTGTAAATCAGAGAAAATATTTACGTTTTAGAGAGAGAATGTTGTTTGAGGGATTGCTACGCGGATTGGAATTTGCAACTATACCAACAACAAATGCTGATTCATTGATAAATGCATTCAATAATAAAGATGAAAAGAAGATTGAGGACTACACGTTGTTGTTACTCAACGACTATCGCTACTTTGCTGATAAAGATTATAAAGCAGAAGTAGATAAAAAAATATCAAAAGCAATTATTAAAGAGTATATCCAAAAGGTTTCGAAAGAGAATCAACCAAGTGCTTTTGCTACGCTTTATTCGGAATATAATGGTGATGTAGATGCTTTTGTAGATGATATTTTCAAAAAATCGATTTTCGGAAGCGAAGAGAATCTTCAGCATTTTGTAAATAATAACCACACTGCAGAGGCGCTTATAAATGACCCGATGTTCAACTTCTCTCGCTCACTACTTCAAGAAGCACGAGAACTAAGACAACAGTTGAGTGAATTTAATAATCCTTTTGCCATTGCCAGAAGAGATTATCTGGAAGGTATATTAGCTAAAGATGGAGAAATAGCTCACTTCCCCGACGCTAATCTGACAATCAGACTAACATACGGCCAGGTGAAAGGTTACGAACCACGTGATGCTGTAGTATTTGATTATCAAACCTATCTGGATGGTGTAATGCAGAAAGAAGACCCCAATAATTGGGAATTTGTAGTACCGGACAAATTGAAAGAACTTTATTCGAATAAAGATTTTGGCAAATATTCAGCTAAAAACGGCAGAATGCCAATCTGCTTCCTGGCAACTACTCACACTACAGGAGGAAATTCGGGAAGTCCCGTAATGAACGGGAAAGGCGAACTTATCGGATTAAACTTCGACCGCAACTGGGAAGGTGTTGGTGGCGACATCGAGTATCTGCCCGACTACCAGAGAAGTATAATTGTAGATGTTCAGTACATTCTGTTTATTATAGATAAGTATGCCGGAGCAAAACATCTGATTAAAGAGATGAAAATCAAATAACTCCGAAAAATAAGATTTTAAGCAAAATATTTGGCTAATCAAGTTTGATTTGTGCAAATTTATTCATACCTTTGCAGCCCATTTAGGAAGGAGGTTATTGATTTTATTAGCATAAACAAAAGATTATCAACATAAAACAATCATTACAAGCGAGCAATTGATGTCATAAAAACTCGCAAGGTTAATACATATATAATGTATTTAGCCAACATTTGGCTTATGCCATAACAATTAATAATCAACTTTTAAAAATAGAAATAAACAACAAAATATTATGATAGTAGTACAACTTAAAGAAGGCGAAAATATAGAAAGAGCCTTGAAAAGATTTAAACGTAAATACGAAAGAACAGGCGTTGTAAAAGAGTTGCGTCGTCGCCAAGCATTTGCGAAACCATCAGTTGTAAAACGCAAACAAATGCAACACGCCGTTTACGTACAACAAATGCAAGAAAAAGAAGATTAATATTGCATTTTTTTCAGATTTTTCCTACATTTGTGATTCGAGTAAATGAATTGCACATATGTTGAAGGAAAAATTTATAAAATATCTCCGTAATGAGAAGAACTATTCATCTCATACGGAGATTTCTTATTTAAATGACCTTACACAATTCGAAAACTTTATAATCGAAGAGTGTCATTCATTCAATCCCGACCAAATAGAGAGGGACCACATAAGAATGTGGATAGCTCAACTAGTGGAACAGGGAGCAAAATCGTCTTCAGTTAATAGAAAATTGAGCGCCTTAAAATCTTTTTTCAAATATTTGGAAAGAGAAGGAGTTGTTTCCAAAAATCCGGCAGAACACGTATCGGGACCAAAAAAATCCAAGAAACTACCATCGTTTGCCAATGACAACGATTTGTCAAAAATTCTGGATATAGACAATAATTCATCAGATGATTTCGAAACAGTAAGAAACACATTTATTCTGTATCTACTATATGTTACAGGAATGCGCAGGGCAGAACTTATCAATCTAAAGAACAACGACATAGACCTCAACTCAAAAAGCATAAGAGTTTTAGGCAAAGGGAATAAGGAACGAATCATCCCGCTTGCAGATTCAACAATTGAAAAACTAAAAAAATATATTGATATAAGAAATAGGGAAATTGAAAACAAATCACCTTTCCTATTTGTTAAGAATAATGGAGACCCATTATATCCGAAAATGGTGTATAACATCGTCCGTGAGCAGCTGGAAGAGATTCCGACCCTATCAAAAAAGAGTCCTCACGTGCTTCGACACTCTTTCGCGACCGAAATGCTGAATAATGGTGCTGAAATTAATGCCGTGAAAGAGCTATTAGGGCATTCTAGCTTGTCATCAACAGAGATTTATACACATGTAACATTCGAAGAGTTAGTAAAAGTATATAATAATGCTCATCCTAGAGCAAAAAATGAAGGAGGGAATTAATATGGAATTAAGAATTCAATCGGTAAACTTTGACGCAACAGAACAACTAAAAGCGTTTATAGAAAAAAAAGTGAGTAAATTAGAAAAAATTTACGACAACATCATTCAAGTTGAAGTGATAATGAAAGTTGTAAAACCCGATGCGGCGCAAAACAAAGATGTGTCAATAAAATTGGGAATCCCTAACAGTGAACTATTTGCAAATAAAATTGCTGATACTTTCGAGGAGGCTACTGACCATTGCGTAGAAGCACTAGAGAAACAAATTAGAAAGATAAAAGACAAAAAAAGATAGACAAAACAAAAAAAAGCATCTAAAATTTTGGAAGTAACAAAATAATTACTACCTTTGCATCCGCTTCTCTCCGATATACCGGAGGTAAGCGGAAAAGCAAAAGCCTCTTTAGCTCAGTTGGCCAGAGCACGTGATTTGTAATCTCGGGGTCGTTG
>CAYFUW010000065.1:0-11944 GCA_964346495.1 uncultured Dysgonomonadaceae bacterium | reverse complement strand
AAGACTAAAGAACATATTTTTAGAACTATGATTTATGTTTTTTGCCAAAAACTTTTATTAAACAGCTAACTGGAATGAAATTTTGGTTTAAAAAACGGACAAAATCACTATCTTTGAAACAAAATATTAGAAATTATGAGATTTACACATTTACTTTGTTCACTATGCTTAGTTGCAATAATCGGATTATCACCTGTTTATTCACAAAACAGAGTAGAATTAGACAGTGATATTGCACTACAACTATCGAAATTGCCTTTAGGTTGTATTAATCAGGAGTATCCAAACAAAACCGGGCATATTATTAATAACCAAGATGATGCAATACTTTCTCCTCAACAACTGCATCCTGTATTTTACGGTTGTTTCGATTGGCACAGTAGCGTACACGGTCATTGGATGTTGGTGCGACTGTTGAAAACAGTTCCCGATATCTCAAACAGAGATGATATTATAGCTGCATTGGATAACTCTTTTGTGAAAGAGAAAATCGAAATAGAAACAAATTACTTTTCCGATTACCAATTCGCCTCATTGTTTGAGCGAACATACGGTTGGGCTTGGGTTCTGAAACTTGATGAAGAGTTAGCCACATGGGATAGCCCAATTGCAAAACAGTGGCACGAAAACCTTGCGCCTTTAACAAACAAAATCGTAGAGCTTTGGAGTGCATTCTTACCAAAGCAGACTTATCCTAACCGTACGGGAGTTCATCCCAATACAGCTTTTGCACTTGGCTTCGCGATTGATTGGGCAAGAGCAACTTGTAATAATAATTTTGAAAAGCAGCTTGTAGAAAAAGTTCTCTACTTTTATGAAAACGATACAGAAATACCAGCTCACTTAGAACCTGATGGTGCAGATTTCTTTTCACCAAGTTTGCAAACTGCCGATCTGATGCAGAGAGTTCTCGAACCGGAACAGTTTTCAGCTTGGATAGATAAATATTTCACTAAAAAAGGCATTGATAGATTGTGCGAAATACCAGAAGTTAGCGATTTGAATGATTTTCAAACAGTTCACTTGGTTGGTCTCTCTTTTTCAAGAGCCTGGTGTATGAAAAACATTGCTAAAGATTTACCAAACAACCATCCATATAAACAGCTTTTTATTGAAACTTCGCAACTATTGTTGAGTAATGCACTTCCATTGGTTTTCGAAGGTAATTATGGCGGAGAACATTGGTTAGCATCGTTTGCTTTGATGGCATTGGAGTAAATTGTATTTACCTACTTTTATTTGACATATAAAAAGGCTGTATCATTTTAATACAGCCTTTTTGATAATATTTTTATGAAAAATTCATTACATCATTCCACCCATTCCACCGCCCATAGGCATTTGTGGAGCTGGGTTTTCTTCTTTCTTATCTGTAATTACACACTCTGTAGTTAAGAACATTCCGGCAATAGATGCGGCATTTTCTAATGCTACGCGTGCTACTTTTGCAGGGTCGATAACTCCTGTTTCATACAGATTTTCATATTTTTCTGCTCGTGCGTTATAGCCAAAATCAGCTTTGCCATCACTAACTTTTTGTACTACAACAGCACCCTCTTTTCCGGCATTAGCAACGATTTGACGAAGTGGCTCTTCAATTGCACGTTTTACAATTTCGATACCTGTTGTTTCGTCATCGTTTTCACCCTTCATGCCTTCCAATAGTTCGCTTGCACGGATGTATGCAACACCACCACCGGGAACAGTTCCCTCTTCAACTGCTGCACGAGTTGCCGAAAGTGCATCCTGAACTCGGTCTTTCTTCTCTTTCATCTCTACTTCCGAAGGAGCACCAACGTAAAGAACAGCTACACCGCCCGCCAATTTAGCCAAACGTTCTTGTAGTTTTTCGCGGTCGTAATCTGATGTAGTTTTCTCAATTTGAGCACGGATTTGTCCGATACGACTTTGAATAGCATCTTTTTCGCCTTCACCGTTTACGATAGTAGTTGTATCTTTATCGATAGTAACTTTTTCTGCGCTTCCTAACATTTCGAGAGTCGCATTTTCAAGTGTTAAGCCTTTCTCTTCCGAAATAACAACTCCACCTGTCAATACAGCGATATCTTCCAACATCTCTTTTCTTCTGTCGCCAAATCCCGGAGCTTTTACAGCTGCAATCTTCAACGAACCGCGCAATCTGTTCACAACCAAAGTTGTAAGTGCTTCAGATTCGATATCTTCTGCTATTATCAATAATGGTTTTCCTGTTTGTACACTCTTCTCAAGAATTGGGAGTAAATCTTTTATAGCTGAAATTTTCTTATCGTGGATAAGGATTAGCGGGTGTTCGAATTCCGCTTCCATAGTTTCGGTATCTGTAACAAAATATGGAGAAATATATCCGCGGTCGAATTGCATACCTTCTACAACATCAACGTAAGTATCAGTACCTTTAGACTCTTCTACCGTGATAACTCCCTCTTTGCTAACTTTTTCCATAGCTTCAGCGATAAGTTTTCCGATATTTTCGTCGCCATTTGCTGAAATTTTAGCCACGTTTTCAATTTTTTTCAAGTCGTCACCAATTTCTACAGCTTGATCTTTCAAGCTACCTACAATTGTAGCAACTGCTTTATCGATACCACGTTTCAAATCCATAGGATTAGCACCTGCAGTTACGTTTTTTAGTCCAACACCAATAATTGATTGAGCCAAAACTGTAGCTGTAGTTGTTCCGTCGCCGGCATCGTCATTGGTTTTAGATGCAACCTCTTTCACCAATTGTGCACCCATATTTTCGAATGAATCTTCCAATTCAATTTCTCTTGCAACTGTTACACCATCTTTAGTAATTTGTGGTGCACCATATTTTTTATCTATAATTACGTTACGTCCTTTTGGTCCTAATGTAACTTTTACTGCATCTGCCAAAGAATCAACACCCTTCTTTAATAAGTCGCGTGCTTCCATTTCAAATTTTATCTCTTTTGCCATATTATTTTATGTTTTTTATTTCTGTTTGTTTATTCTTTAATACTAATACTATTTATATTACTGCATAATTGCCAGGATATCTGATTGACGCATGATTAAATATTTTTCGCCATCTAATTCAATTTCTGTACCTGCATATTTACCGTAAAGAACTTTATCGCCGGCTTTAACCACCATTTCCTCATCTTTTGTACCTTTACCTACCGAAATAACTTCGCCTTTTAAAGGTTTCTCTTTTGCTGAATCGGGAATAATGATTCCACCTACTGTTTTCTCTTCTGCCTCCGCGGGCTTAACTAACACCCTGTCTGCTAATGGTTTAATGTTCATATTAAATTATTTTTATTTGTTATTATTTTTAAATTAATAGTTCAATATTATAAATACACTATTCTATATGCGAAATCTGTGCCAAAAATAATCTTCTGTATTTTTTTGACAATAGAGATTGATAATATGACAAAATTGCAGTTTTATGACTGACTCTTTTGTAAGAAAGTGCAATTTTTACAGTACATTACAATATGGGATACGATGGCTGTGGCTTCGTGAAAAATATAACGAAGGAAGAGCCATCGTCTCCTGCGCTATCCTCTTTGCGAGCTTTGCGAAAAACTTTGCGCCCTTTGCGAGAAACATTTAACAGCAATAAACAAAAAAAGACGCCATAATATGACGTCTCTACGATTCTTCGATGAAAAAGCTTACAACCCGCACCACGCAACTACCCAATCCATACTACATACTCAAAACTACAGCTTCTTATTAAACAGAGTGGCAGAAGCTTGTGCCGTAGGCATTATAAGCATATCGTTAATATTTACATGCTGTGGTCTAGTTAAGGCAAATATAATGCAATCGGCTATATCGTCAGCCACCAGATTTTCGAAACCCTCATAAACCTTTGCTGCTCTTTCGCTATCGCCATGAAAACGAACAAGTGAAAACTCTGTTTCAACAGCTCCCGGGCAAACCTGTGTAACCCTTATGTTATATGGCAGCATATCTATTCTCATAGACTTTGTAAGTGCATCAACAGCATGTTTGCTGGCACAATATACATTTCCGTTTGGATATACCTCTTTACCTGCAATAGAACCGATATTTACAATATGTCCTTTTTTTCTTTCAATCATTCCGGTGGACACATATTTTGTCATGTATAGCAAACCTTTTACATTGGTATCAATCATTCGTTCCCAATCTTCAAAATCTCCATCCTGAATAGGAGATAACCCCGCAGCCAATCCTGCATTGTTTATCAGAATATCAATATTTTTCCACTCTTCAGGCAGATTTGTTATAGCTTTTTCTACCTCTTCTCTTTGTCTGATATCGAAACAGAGTGATAATACTTTTATTCCGGTTTTCTCTAATTCTTTCTTCAAGTTTGTTAATCTATCGTTTCTTCGTCCGGTAATAATAACATTAAATCCAGTTTCTGCCAATCGTTTCGTAACGGCTTCGCCAATTCCGGAAGTAGCTCCGGTTATAAGTGCAATCTTATTCATAAAGCAAAAAATATTATATGATTTTATTCGTCAAAATTACTCTAAAAAATCGTTTTAATAACCAATATCTACAAAAAATGATGTATATTTGGCTTTCTAAATATTAAAACTATGAAAGAAGAACTTGTCACCGTCAAAACATTTACATTTCCAACCGATGTTCCGATTGTGCAAACATATATGGAAATGAAAGGTATTGAAGTGTTTATGAAAAATCTCACACTCAACAGCATGGCTTTACCTATTGGAGAAATAGAAATGCAGGTAAAGTTATCTGACTATGAGTATGCCAAAATAGTTTTAATAGAAGGTGGTTACGCTAAACCCGAAGATTTTATTTATTAATCAAAAAAAATGACAATCATGGCTGAATTGCAACAAATGAGCAAAAAAACATATAAATATATTTTAGTTTCACTATTGGTTATTTTAGGATTTATTCTGTTTAAAGAGTTAAAGCCATATTTAAGCGGTTTTTTAGGCGCATTAACTTTATACATTATTATGAAGGGACAAATGAAGTTCTTTATGCAAAAACTAAAATTTAACCGGGCATTGAGTGCATCTATAATCACTATTGAGTCTTTGTTATTCTTTGTCGGTCCACTTGTTGGAGTCGCTTTTTTAGTGATAGATACATTATCGGGTGTTTCAATTGACCCACAACAAATTGCCGATAGTACTACAAACTTCATTAAAATAGTTGAAGAGAAAGTCGGTTTTAAGCTATTTACACCCGAAAACTTGTCTTTTCTTCCCAAACTGGGAACATCTATTGTACAATCTCTTGGAAGTAGCGCTTACTCCCTCTTAATCAATACAATAGTTATGCTTTTTGTTTTTTTCTATATGCTATATAACTACGATTCATTTGAAATAGCAATAAAGGAAATACTTCCTCTAAAAGATGAAAACAAAAAGATATTGAGCCAAGAAACTAAAGAGATAATAAGAGCAAATGCAATAGGAATACCTCTGCTTGCAATAATTCAAGGACTATTTGCATATTTAGGATATATCTTCTTCGGCATTGAAAACGCATTACTATATGGAATTCTTACAGGTGTTTCATCTATTGTGCCTATTTTGGGAACAATGATTGTTTGGATACCTCTTGCTATAAGCTTATTAATTGAAGGCAACATTCCGGGCGCTATCGGATTAGGATTATATGGGTTTATAATAATTGGCGGAGTTGATAACGTTGCTCGTTTTCTACTCCAAAAAATATTGGCAGATATACATCCATTAATCACTGTTTTTGGTGTATTAATAGGTATCCCGATGTTCGGTTTCTGGGGTGTTATATTCGGACCTCTATTACTATCGCTTTTTATTCTATTTTTCAATATGTATCGTCACGAATTCATACCGGGCTCATTAGCTGAGCCTCGTGTAACAACGAAAAGAACTAAAAACAAAAATAAAACCACATCAAAGTTTAAATTAAAAAAATCAGAAGAATGAAAAATTATTATTTGTTATCCATTGTATCTCTACTATTAACACTATACTCTTTTTCGAGCTGTAAAGAGAGTAAAGCTAAACAAAGTGCAGAGAATGAAGTAGCGACACGGCAGTTATCTACAAAGTATGCAACCGGTTTCGAGATATTCCACTTTGACGAATATACAAAAGTTGTACTCAAAGACCCTTGGGATAAGAAAAAGGAAGCGGCATATGCAGTTTATTATCTGTACAGAAACGATTCTACCACGTTGCCTAAGGATGATGGCTTTAAAATTAAAATCCCACTTGAATCTGTTGTAGTAAACACTTTCTCATATTTTGAGCTTTTAAATCAATTGGGAGAAATAGATAAAATAAGTGCTGTAACTGATGTTTTTAGAATATACAATCCATATATTTTATCTAAAGTTGAAAAGAATGAAATTGTCGATTTAGGCGACCCTTTCCGTCCCGATGTTGAACGCACACTAAATATTAATACTGATGCGGTAATTGTGTCCGGATTTTCACAACAAGACACATATAGCGAGCGATTGATAAACTTCGGGATTCCGGTAGTTTATACTTTAGAATGGATGGAAGACAATCCGTTAGCTCGTGCAGAATGGATAAAAATGATTGCTGCTTTTTTCGACAAGGAAGAGCAGGCTGACAGCGTATTTAATGAGATTGAGAGCAGATATTTAGAAGCAAAAAAGATTGCTGCCAATATTTCAGAACAAAAGACAGTTATGGCAGGCGACTTTTTTCATGAAACATGGTATGTACCGGGTGGGAAAAGTGTTTATGCTCAAATGTTTCGGGATGCAGGACTTGACTATTATTACAAAGACAACAACGATGGCGGAAGTATAGGATTGGATATCGAAACAATTCTTACACGTTTTGGAAACACTTATGTTTGGCTTGGTTGTGAATCAAACACATATGCCGAACTTGCTAAAAAGGATGAAAAATATATGTTATTGCAATCGGTAAAAAACAGAAGAGTTTTTAGTAACCGAAATAGAATTACCAAAGAAGGCGGAAATGACTATTTCGAAAGTGCAATTGCAAATCCCGATATAGTATTGAAAGATTGTATTAAGGCAGTATATCCGGAACTGCTACCCGATCATGTTTTCGTTTATGTGAAACCATTAGAATAGTAACAATTATCGTGAGAAAGAATTTTTGGTTATTTATTTTATTATCATTTTTGTTGATAGTGCTTTTTGTGTTAGATATTTTCACAGGAAATGCCGATATATCATTTAAAGATGGTTTTAATGCACTATTCTCTACATCAGGAAACGAAATAACTGATGAAATTATTTTTAATTATAGACTCCCAAAAGCTATTACTGCCCTAATAGCAGGTTCAGCACTCTCTGTTGCAGGTTTGTTGATGCAGACGCTTTTCAGAAACCCTTTAGCAGGTCCAGATGTGCTGGGAATTAGCTCAGGTGCAGGATTGGGAGTTGCATTGCTAACTCTGTTAAACGGAACGGTTATTCATCAAATTATAGCACCTCTTGGTAGCATGGCACAAGTAATTGCAGCCATCGCCGGAGCTTCATTAACACTGTTGTTGGTTTTGGCTGTATCGGTAAAAATAAAGGATACAGTCACGATTTTAGTACTGGGAATGATTTTCGGATATGTGGCAGGCTCTGCAATAACAATTTTACAAAGTTTTGCCAATCCGGATGCGCTAAAAGTATTCGTAACATGGACGTTTGGAAGTCTTGGCGCAATAACATGGAACAAGATGCCTCTGTTTGTTATACTAACAGTTATAGGTATCTGTATAACCTTTCTTATGCAGAAGACATTGAATAGCCTATTGTTGGGGAATAGCTATGCTTCGAGTATAGGTTTGAATATAAAAAGAACACAATTAGTAGTAATAACAATTACATCGGTTATAACAGGAACAGTAACTGCCTACACCGGACCAATTGCATTTATCGGAGTGGCAATGCCGCACTTTGCAAGAGCTTTGTTTGGGACGGTCAATCACAAAACAATTATCCCTGCAACAATTCTTACGGGAAGTATTTTAATGCTTGTGTGCGATATTGTTTCTCAACTACCTGTTAGTAATCGTACACTGCCAATTAACGCCGTTACAGCTATTTTTGGTGCACCTATGATTGTGTGGATTATTCTTAAAAGGAAAAAACTCTAACTGCATTTTTGATAAACAAATTTGCAGTCAAACATTATATATAATATGATTTCAAGACGAAAATTTATAAAACAGTCAGCTTTGGGAGTTTCAGCCTTAGCTATCAGTCCGTCATGGGCAAGCAATAGCGCAAAAGCAGCATCTAAAACGCAAAAATATGTGTCAAACAGACCATCGGTTGCCAATCGAAAATTCGTTTCGAAAGCTGTCGAAGCTACTATCGAGCGGGTAAAACCAAAAATTAAAGACCCTAAACTTGCATGGATGTTCGAAAATTGTTTCCCAAACACTTTGGATACAACCGTTAATTTCACTGTAAAAAACGGCAGACCTGACACCTTTGTCATAACAGGAGATATCGATGCTATGTGGCTTCGCGACTCGTCGGCACAAGTTTGGCCCTATATGCCTTTGATGAACGAAGACGAGAGCCTGAAACAGATGATAGCAGGACTAATCAACAGACAAACACAGTGTATTCTTATAGACCCGTATGCCAATGCTTTCAATCCCGAACCAATGCCCGATGGACCTTGGATGAGCGACTTCGGTGGAATGAAGCCCGAATTGCACGAGCGAAAATGGGAAATCGACTCACTCTGCTACCCTATCCGATTGGCTCACGAGTATTGGAAAACCACAGGCGACACATCTGTTTTCGACAAAAAATGGCGTGAAGCTATGGCTTTAGTTGTGGAAACATTTAAAGACCAACAGCGAAGAGATGGAAAAGGAAGTTATCGCTTTTTACGAGTTACTGACCGTCAATTAGATACATTAAATAACGTGGGATACGGGAATCCTGTTAATCCGGTGGGACTTATCGTTTCATCGTTCCGCCCATCAGACGATGCAACAACATTCGGGTTCCTGGTTCCTTCAAATATGTTTGCTGTAACATCGTTACGTCAATTGGTGGAAATTTCGGAAAAAGTTACGCTCGACCTATCCTTTGCAAATGAGTGCAAACAGCTTGCTAATGAAGTAGATGCCGCTATTCAAAAGTATTGCATTACTACACATCCAAATCATGGAAAAATCTATGCTTACGAAGTTGATGGCTTTGGAAATTACTATTTAACGGATGATCCAAACGTTCCGAGTTTGTTGGCTATTCCTTATTTGGGAAGTGAAAGCGACGATAACGAAATTTATCGCAACACACGTAGATTTGTATTGAGCAAAGACAATCCGCATTTCTTTAAAGGAACTGCCGGAGAAGGAATTGGGGGTCCACACATTGGTTACGATATGATTTGGCCCATGAGCATAATTATGCGTGCCATGACTTCAAAAGATGACAATGAGATTAAAGAGTGTTTGAGAACGCTTCGTGATACCGATGCCGATACAGGTTTTATGCACGAATCGTTTCACAAAGACAATCCGGCACAGTTTACCCGCAGTTGGTTTGCATGGACAAACACTCTGTTTGGTGAACTGATATTGAAACTCGAAAAAGAGAATAAGATGTACCTATTAAAAATATAAATTGTGCTCAAATGAAAATAAAATCAATTTTATCATATCTTTTATTTATCAATATTTTTTGGCTAAATGCACAAGAACCAATTGATTACGTGAGTGTTTTGATGGGTACGCAATCCAAATTTGAATTATCGAACGGAAATACTTACCCTGCCATTGCTCGTCCATGGGGAATGAACTTCTGGACACCGCAAACCGGAAAAATGGGCGATGGATGGCAATATAGATACGATGCCGATAAAATTCTAGGTTTCAAGCAAACACATCAACCAAGCCCTTGGATGAACGATTACGGACAATTTTCGATTATGCCGACTGTAGGTGAAACTATTTTCGATGAGGACAAACGTGCAAGCTGGTTTTCGCATAAAGCAGAAATTGCAAAACCACACTACTACAGCGCCTATCTGGCTGATTATGACATTACTACAGAAATAACACCAACGGAACGTGCCGCTGTTTTTCGTTTCACATTTCCCGAAACCGATAAGGCAAACATTATTATAGATGCTTTCGACAAGGGCTCGTCTGTAGAGGTACTAAAAGATAAAAATGCTGTAATCGGCTACACAACGCGCAATAGCGGTGGAGTTCCCGATAATTTCAAAAACTACTTTGTTATTGTTTTCGATAAGCCATTCACATCATCTTTCGATGTTAGAGATGCTGAAATTGTTGAAAACCACGCAGATAAATCGGAAAGTAATCATTCAGGTGCTATTCTTCAGTTCAAAACAGACAGAAATGAACAGGTTATTGCCAAAGTTGCATCCTCTTTTATTAGTTACGAACAGGCTTGGCAAAATCTAAAAGAAGTTGAAAATAAAGATTTTGAAACCGTTAAACAGGAAGGTTGTGATATTTGGAACGAAGTGCTTGGCAAAGTTGAAATAAATGACGAAAATATCGATAACAAACGAATTTTCTATTCAACACTATATTGCTCTACCCTATTTCCACGTAAATTTTACGAAATTGATACACAGGGAAATATCGTTCATTACAGCCCTTACAACGGAGAAGTTCTACCCGGTTACATGTACACCGATACTGGTTTTTGGGACACTTTTCGTTCACTTTTCCCGCTACTAAACTTGATATATCCATCTGTAAACAAGGAGATTCAGGAAGGATTGGTAAATACATATAAAGAGAGTGGATTTTTACCCGAATGGGCAAGCCCGGGACATCGTGGCATTATGATTGGTAACAATTCAGCTTCGGTAGTTGCAGATGCATATCTGAAAGGTTTGCGTGGCTACGATATCGAAACTCTTTATGAAGCAATGATTCACGGAACAGAAAATGTGCATCCAACAGTGTCATCTACAGGACGTTTAGGACACGAGTATTACAACACGCTCGGTTATGTTCCTTACGATGTGAAAATTCACGAAAACGCAGCACGCACACTCGAATACGCTTATGCCGACTGGACTATCTACAAACTTGCAAAAGCTCTGAATCGTCCGCAATCGGAAATAGATTTATATGCTAAACGTTGTCAAAACTATCGCAATTTGTACTCGCCCGAACACAAATTAATGCGCGGACGCAACAAAGACGGTTCGTTTCAGTCGCCTTTCAATCCCGTGAAATGGGGCGATGCCTTTACCGAAGGTAACAGTTGGCACTACACTTGGTCTGTTTTTCATGACCCACAAGGACTTATCGACCTAATGGGCGGAAACAGAATGTTTGTAGAAATGCTCGATTCGGTTTTTAAAATGCCGCCTATTTTCGACGATAGCTATTACGGGTTCCCGATTCACGAAATTCGCGAAATGCAAATTATGAACATGGGACAATACGCTCACGGCAATCAACCCATTCAGCACATGATTTATCTTTATAACTATGCCGGAGAGCCCTGGAAAGCACAATATTGGGCTCGTGAAGTTATGCACAAGCTCTACACTCCTGCTCCCGACGGTTATTGTGGCGATGAAGACAACGGACAAACATCGGCCTGGTATGTGTTTTCTGCAATGGGTTTTTATCCCGTTTGTCCCGGAACTGATGAATATATTCTTGGTTCTCCGCTATTCAAAGAGATGACGATACATTTAGAGAATGGTAAAACTATAGAAATAAATGCACCGGACAACGACTGTTCAAAACGTTATATTTCTGACATTAAGGTAAATGGTGAAACTCATACGAAAAACTATTTCACGCACGATGTTTTGACAAACGGTGCTAAAATAGATATTCAAATGTCTGAAAAACCCAACAAAAAAAGGGGAACAAGAAAAGCCGATCTACCCTACTCTTTTTCTAATGAAAGAAAATAAGGATAACAGTTGTCTGTAATGGCTTAATGTTCAAAAGTAATGATGGAATCTTCTATAATTCCCATTATTACTAA
>CAYFUW010000064.1:0-12056 GCA_964346495.1 uncultured Dysgonomonadaceae bacterium | reverse complement strand
ATAATTTATAAAAAAGCACACCTCCATCTCATTTTATCAACAATTCCCCATAAAAACGTCCACCATTTCCCCAAAATCTAAATCCCCAAACCCTCAACCACCAATTTCCCAATTTCTTTCACTATCTTTGCATCTTGAAACGAGAGAGCCAAGATTCAAGAACCAAGACATTGGCAGCAACTCATCACTCAAAACTAAAAACTCAAAACTAAAAAAATATGTCCGACGACAAAAAGATTATTTTTTCAATGGTGGGTGTTAGCAAAACCTATCCACCACAAAAACAAGTTCTTAAAGATATTTACCTGTCGTTTTTCTATGGTGCAAAAATCGGCATTATAGGTTTGAACGGTTCGGGAAAATCTACACTGTTGAAAATTATTGCCGGAGTAGAAAAAGAGTACCAGGGCGAAGTGGTTTCCGATAAAAGTTTTTCGGTAGGCTACTTAGAGCAAGAGCCGCAATTAGATGCCGACAAAACCGTTATCGAAATCGTTCGTGAAGGTGTGCAACCCATAATGGACTTGCTTGCCGAATATGAAGAGATAAATCTGAAATTCGGTCTGCCCGAATATTACGAAGATGAGGAAAAGATGAACGGACTTTTTGCTCGTCAAGCCGAATTGCAAGATAAATTAGATGCTGCCGATGCTTGGAATATCGACAACCGATTAGAACGTGCTATGGATGCGTTGCGTTGTCCGCCCGAAGAGCAACCTGTTCATGAGCTATCGGGAGGTGAGCGTCGTCGCGTGGCGTTGTGTCGTCTTTTGTTACAAGAACCCGATGTGTTGTTGCTTGACGAGCCGACCAACCACCTGGATGCGGAATCTATCGACTGGTTGGAGCAACATCTGCAACAATATAAAGGAACTGTTATCTGTATCACGCACGACCGCTATTTCCTAGACCACGTTGCAGGCTGGATTCTGGAACTCGACCGCGGCGAAGGTATTCCTTGGAAAGGAAATTACACTTCGTGGTTGGAGCAGAAAACCAAACGCATGGAGATGGAAGAGAAACAGGTAAGCAAACGCAGAAAAACATTGGAGCGTGAGCTGGAGTGGATAAATATGGCTCCAAAAGCTCGCCACGCCAAAGGTAAAGCTCGTTTGAACTCTTACGAAAAGCTTCTCAATCAAGACCAAAAAGAGCGTGAAGAGAAGTTGGAAATCTTTATTCCGAACGGTCCACGTTTAGGAAACAAGGTTATCGAAGCCATTGGTGTATCGAAAGCGTATGGTGACAAATTGCTGTATGATGATTTGAACTTTATGCTTCCGCCAAACGGTATCGTGGGTGTTATCGGTCCCAACGGAGCAGGAAAAACTACATTGTTCCGATTGATTGAAGGATTGGAAAAACCCGACAAGGGCACGTTTGAAGTTGGCGAAACGGTGGTAACTGCATATGTTGACCAGCAACATAAAGCCATCGACCCTGAAAAAACTGTCTATCAGGTTGTTTCGGAAGGTTCTGAATTTGTACGTGTTGGCAATAGAGAAATTAACGCACGTGCATATTTGTCTCGATTTAACTTTTCGGGAGCCGACCAGGAAAAGTTGTGCGGTGTGCTTTCGGGTGGTGAGAGAAATCGCCTGCACCTGGCATTGACTCTAAAAGCGGGAGCAAACGTGCTGCTACTCGACGAGCCGACCAACGATATCGATATTAACACACTACGCGCATTGGAGGAAGGTTTGGAAAACTTTGCAGGATGTGCAGTAATCATCAGCCACGACCGCTGGTTTTTAGACCGTATTTGTACGCATATTCTTGCATTTGAAGGCAACTCGGAAGTTTTCTACTTCGAAGGCACATATAGCGAATACGAAGAGAACAAAAAAATGCGATTGGGCAACGTTGAACCTAAAAGATTAAGATACAGAAAATTGTAAAATAGTTGAAAGTTCGTAGTTTCGAGTTCCGAGTGACTTTATCACGTTCTAAAATAGGGTTATATTTAAAACAAGACAAGCAATTGATATTATGCACTTTATGTCACTATTTATGTTTTAAGGATTACATATTTAACTTCGTAGAAGTTTCCTGTAGATAACCCCCAATACAATTGGGGGAGGAAGTAATGAAAGAACAATATAAACACTGTAAGTGTTTCCCAAATCATATTAAGTAAACTCTTACAGAGTATTGTTTTCGTTAACACTTCTTTTCCTCCAAATAAATTTGGAGGTTATTTACGGTTTTTTTTCCTACGGACAATATTCTATTGAACAACAACTATTTTTTGATAGTAAAAAAAACATATAATCAAAACAATAACTATAATTAACTAAAACAAAAAAATGAAAAAAATCACACTTATTCTATCACTTTTAGCATGTGTAGCAATAGTTTTTGCTCAGGATGCTGACTCAACCGAAGAAAAAAAAGAGCCAAAATGGACAATTACCGGAATTACCGGACTTAACATGTCGCAAACATCGTTTGTAAACTGGTCGGCTGGTGGTGAAAACACAGTTGCGACAAATGCATATTTCAATTTAGCAGCAATATACAAAAAAGAGAAACATAACTGGGAAAGCAACTTATCTACCGAGTTGGGTGCTACTTATACTCAACAACAAAAATGGGTAAAAAGTGTGGACAAATTTGATCTGGCATCTAAATATGGATATAATATTGCACCAAAATGGAGAGTCGGAGCACTTGCAGATTTTAAAACGCAATTTTTGAAAGGGTATAAAAAACCGACAGATACGCATTACATTTCAAATTTATTTGCACCTGCATATCTGAATACGGCTATCGGTTTCGACTATAAACCTAACGATTACTTCTCTCTGTTTATGTCACCAATAACTGCAAAAATGACCTTTGTAAATGACGAATTTCTGTCAGATGCAGGTGCTTTTGGTGTGAAACCTGGTAATAAATTTCGTATAGAATCGGGTTTATTCGTTAAAACGGCTTTCAATAAAGAGATATTCAAAAATATCACTTTGATGTCGAAAATAGATATGTTTACCGCCTACAACAAGAGTTTCGGCAATATTGACGTGAACTGGGAAAATGTAATCGGTATGAAAGTTAACGAATATATCTCGGCAACAATTCACACCAACCTTATTTATGATGACGACATCAAACAACTGGATGAAAATGGTCAGGTAGTTGGTGGTCCAAAAATTCAATTTAAAGAGATGATTGGTGTAGGGCTATCATATAAATTCTAAAAATATTCTTCACTATACGTAAACTATTTGCATTTTGTATCATCCTGTTTTGTATTAATACAATTATTGCACAAAACACCATCTACACAGGTAAAGTTACCGATGCTAAGTACAAAACATCTGTAGCTTACGCATCTGTGATTCTGGAGAAAGCTCCTGTTGGAACTTCTACCAATAATGTTGGAGAGTTTTCACTATCGGTGCCGGATTCTCTGCTAAACAGCAACTTAGTTTTTATTTGCGAAGGTTTTCATATAAAAAGAGTTTCACCCGACACCCTTGTTACCGACCAAATGCACATAGAGCTACAACCTGACGAGTTTGGTAAAGGAATCTCTTTGTCATCAAATCCTGATAAGCAACCAAAAGCATTTGGAAGATTTATCAACAAAGCTTTAAATATGGTTATAGGAGACTGGATTCCACTTGGAAATCCGGAAACGAATATGTTTGATTTCGGAAGAATACAGACCTTCCCGACATATAACCCGATTGAAGGTGTTCGCCTTCGTGCAGGAGTTGCATCAAACGCCAGATTGAGTCCACACTTTTTCATGAAAGGTTATCTGGCTTATGGATTTAAAGACAAAAAGTTTAAATATAGAGGAGAGGCTATCTACTCGTTCAATAAAAAGGTATATCACGAGGAAGAGTTTCCAAAAAACAATTTGCGTTTGGTTTATGAAAACGACATCTACTCACCGGGAGAGATGCATCCGAGAGCAGGAAACGACTTTTTACTACTCACTTACAGAAGGTCAATAAATCAAGCAACATATCGAAATTTTGCTGAAATCAATTATGAACGCGAATATAAAAACGGATTGGCTCATACATTCTGGATGCGAAAATCTCGTTTTGTTCCGCAAGGTGAACTTCCCATTGATTTAATTTCAGGAGACACATTCACTCCTCAAAGTGAACTAAACAACTATGAAATAGGTATTCTGTTTCGTTATTCCTTACGAGAGGCTTATGTTCAACAAAAACGCAAACGAAAACCTATCGATATGGAGAGTCCCACCTTTTTCCTATCTCACTCTGTAGGAATTAAAGATTTTTTAGGTGGTGAATACAACAATCATCGTAGCGAATTTTCAGCCCAAAAAAGATTCAGGATGAGTCGTTACGGACGACTGGACGTAGTGGGAGAATTTTCGAAAGTGTGGAATGCTGTGCCTTTTCCACTATTGGTTTATCCTAACCAGCGACACAAACATCATATAGAAAACAATGCATTTTACCTGACAAATGCTTTAGAGTTTGTTGCAGATGAACAATATACTCTTCGCACAACATTTGTTGGTGACGATTTATTGTTATCGAAAATATCTATACTCAATAAATTGAAGGTTAAAGAGCTGGTTTCTCTTCGGGCATCTTACGGAAGATTAAGTGATAAAAACAACCCCATACTATCCACATACGACATCTATTGTTTACCATCAATTTCTTATCAATATGATTCTATGCCTTATATAGAGGGCACTATAGGAATCACAAATATTCTGGGACTTTTGCGAGTAGAATACGTTCACAGATTCACATATCGTGATCTCCCCGATGCACTTCTGGGTGGTGTAAGAGTGGATGTAACATTGTAATTTTTTCGTGATTCCAAACTCACGAAAGATATCAGTTGAACAAAACTGCTCTGTTTCTCCTTTAATAAATGGTATTTATGAATAATAACATTTTTAAAATTCACACATAATGAAAAAATTTGAAGGAAAAACAGTAGTAATAACAGGAGCAGCCGCAGGTCTTGGATTTGCTGCAGCAGAACAGCTAGCCTCACAAGGAGCTAACTTAACTTTGGTAGATTATAACGAAACAGCACTTGCAGAAGCAAAGCAAAAAGTTTTGGATAAATATCCCGGATCAAAAATTCTTACCGTGGTGGCTGATGTTTCTGATGAAACTGCAGTGAAAAACTATGTTGATTTAACGGTAAAAGAGTTTGGCACAATTAATGCCTTTTACAACAATGCCGGTATTGAAGGAAGACAAACTCCACTAATTGAATATGATACGGAAGTTTTCAAACGTGTAATTGATATTAACTTGTTAGGAGTATTTTACGGAATGAAATATGTTATTCCAGTTATGAGAAAGAATGGAGGCGGAAGAATCGTTAATGTTTCATCGGTTGGTGGTCTGCGCGGAGTATTGAACCAGGCTGCATATGTTGCAAGTAAACATGCTGTTGCAGGATTAACAAAGCAGGCTGCATTGGAATATGGTTCATGCGGAGTTCTTACTAACGCTATTGCTCCGGGAGCGATTATGACACCTATGGTTGAAGAGGCTTTCAGACAAGTGAATCCCGATGATCCTGAAGGAGCTGAGAAAGAGTATGCTCGTCGCAATCCGACCAAACGTTTGGGAACACCTGCCGAAGTAGCTAAGGTGGTTTGCTTCTTGTTGAGCGACGACAACGGCTACATGAACGGACAAGTTATCGCCATAGACGGAGGAGAAGCTAACTTCTACGGAAACGAGAATAAAGGCTGTTCTCAATAGATTTTCCAATTTATCGAATTGAAAAGTGTTCTATTGAAATATCGATAGAACACTTTTTTTATGTTATCTTTGTACTCTTATTTTGGAATTTGATAAATTGATAACAATTTTAGGCATAGAATCATCTTGTGATGACACTTCGGCAGCGGTAATTCGCGATGGAGTGATTCTCTCTAACGTGATTGCATCGCAAGCGGTTCACGAGCGTTACGGTGGCGTGGTGCCCGAATTGGCATCACGTGCGCATCAGCAAAATATTATTCCCGTGGTTCACGATGCATTGAAACAGGCAGGAATAGATAAGTCGGAGCTGTCGGCAATCGCTTTCACTCGCGGACCGGGACTGTTGGGTTCGTTGCTTGTGGGAACATCATTTGCAAAAGGTTTTTCATCGGCTCTAAATATTCCGATGATTGATGTAAATCACTTACAGGCACACGTGTTGGCACATTTTATTAAAGAGGATGAAAACGACACAAATCAACCAGATTTTCCGTTTCTTTGCCTATTGGTATCGGGTGGAAATTCGCAAATAATTTTGGTGAAATCGCACCACGACATGGAAATTATCGGACAAACCATTGACGATGCCGCAGGCGAAGCATTCGACAAGTGTGCCAAAGTTATGGGTTTAGGCTATCCGGGCGGACCGATAGTCGATAAACTTGCAAAAGAGGGTGATGCCGAAAAATTCAAATTCAGTAAGCCACGTATTGATGGTTTCGATTATAGTTTTAGCGGATTGAAGACATCGTTTCTCTACTTTCTGCGCGATGAACTGAAAAACGATGCCGATTTTATCGAAAAAAACAGAGCAGATTTGTGTGCTTCGTTACAGAAAACCATCGTTGATATTCTGATGGATAAACTGTACAAAGCCACAAAAGAGTTGAAAATAAAAGAGGTTGCCGTTGCAGGAGGTGTTTCGGCAAATTCCGGGTTACGAAAAGCGTTTGAAGATTACAGCAAACGATACGGTTGGAAAATTCATATTCCAAAGTTCGCTTACACAACCGATAATGCTGCAATGGTGGCTATTTCGGGATATTATAAATATCTGAATGGCGAATTTTGTGGGTATGATACGGTACCGTATGCGAGGGTTTCTATTTAATTAAGAATTATATTGACTGAAAAAAGAAAATAACATTCAAAGTTGTCGAATTCGACCACTTTAAACCCGTCGATTTCGAAAGGATTTAAAAAATGGACTAAGTTATTCCTCAAAATTTGAGGGAATTAAAAATTGTGCAAAATAAAAACGGAAGTATAAAATTATTAAAATACAAAATACATCTCTGCGAACTTCGCGAAATCTTTGCGAACTTCGCGTGAAAAAATAAAGAACAAAATAAAACTCAAAATATATGAACGAGCTAAATCACACAGTTGAGGAACCAAAAAAATCGCTCAACTTTATCGAACAAATGGTAGAAAACGATTTGCGTGAAGGCAAAAACGACGGACGTGTACAAACCCGATTCCCGCCTGAGCCAAACGGTTATTTACATATCGGACACGCCAAAGCTATCTGCTTGGACTTTGGTATAGCCGAAAAATATAATGGAATCTGTAACCTTCGTTTCGACGATACAAACCCTGTGAAAGAGGATGTTGAGTATGTTGATTCCATAATGGAAGATATCGAATGGTTAGGTTTTCATTGGGAAAACATCTATTACGCATCGGACTATTTTCAACAATTGTGGGATTTCGCGGTGAAGCTTATAAAAGAAGATAAAGCTTATATCGACGAACAATCATCGGAAGAGATTGCTAAACAAAAAGGCACTCCAACCACACCGGGAACTCACAGCCCGTTTAGAAATCGTCCAATCGAAGAGTCATTGGAACTATTCGAAAAAATGAATACAGGCGAAATCAAGGAAGGTGAAATGGTATTGCGTGCTAAAATTGATATGGCATCAAGCAATATGCACTTCCGCGATCCGATTATTTATCGTGTTATTCATATTCCTCACCACCGTACGGGAACAAAATGGAAAGCTTATCCCATGTACGACTTCGCTCACGGACAATCGGACTATTTCGAGGGTGTAACGCACTCGCTCTGCACGTTGGAATTTGAGGTGCATCGTCCGCTATACGATTGGTTTATCGACCAATTAGCTACAGATGACTACCGTCCGCGTCAAACCGAGTTCAATCGTTTGAATTTGACCTACACCGTTATGAGCAAACGCAGATTGTTGCAACTTGTTCAGGAAAAACTTGTTAACGGATGGGACGACCCACGAATGCCGACACTTTGCGGAATGCGTCGAAGAGGATATACACCGCAATCAATCCGCAATTTTATCGATAGAATCGGTTACACAAAATATGACGGTATCAACGATTTTTCATTGTTAGAATATGCCGTACGTGAAGACTTAAATGCTCACACAATGCGTGTTTCAGGTGTTATCGACCCGATAAAATTAATCATCACTAACTATCCCGAAAATCAGGTGGAAGAGATGGAAGCCATCAACAATCCCGAAGATGAATCGATGGGAAGCCGTATGATTAAATTCTCTCGCGAACTTTGGATAGAGCGCGATGATTTTATGGAAGATGCACCAAGAAAATACTTCCGTTTAACTCCCGGCAACGAAGTGCGTTTGAAAAATGCTTATATCGTGAAATGTACCGGTTGCAAAAAAGATGAAAACGGAAACGTTATCGAAGTGTATGCAGAGTACGACCCACAAACTCGTAGCGGTATGCCCGAAGCCAACAGAAGAGTAAAAGGCACTATTCACTGGGTATCTGTTCCACACGCCGTTGATGCCGAAGTTCGTTTGTATGACAGACTTTTTAGCGTGGAAGACCCGTTGGCTGACAAAGAAAAAGATTTTACAGAATTAATGAATCCCGAATCGCTTATTGTAAAACAGAACTGCAAGTTGGAAGAGTACCTGGCAGATGCAAAACCCGGCGATACATTCCAGTTTCAACGTATCGGCTATTTCTGCGTAGATAAGGATTCAACTCCCGAAAATATGGTATTCAATAGTACCGTAGCATTGAAAGATTCCTGGAAGAAGCAGCAGTAAATTTGTTACGTGTTGCGAGTTACGTGTTGCGGGTTTTGTTCTATATTTTAAGTAAATAGGTATATGAAAAGTTACAAGGACTTAGATATCTATAATATTTCTTTTGAACTGTTTATAGAGACTCATAAAGCATCTTTTTTACTGCCTAAGTATGAATTATATGAATTGGGTTCGCAACTGAGGCGTTCTGCCGATTCTGTAAACTCCAATATTGTTGAAGGTTACGGTAGAAAGAAATACAAACAGGATTTTTTGAAATTCCTCACTCATTCTCATTCTAGTAACGATGAAACAATAAATCATATTGAAAAAATTATCAGACTATATCCAAATTTACAAGAAACATTTGTACCTCTGCAACAAAAATATGATGTATTAGGAACCAAAATAAACGCTTTTATTAAATATGTTGAACAAAAGTGGAATGACTTTCCAACCCCATAACACGCAACGCGTAACACGTAACTCGAAACAGTGACATGGACGAAGACATTGACATACAATCCCTCCTCGACAAATACGAGCAAATGCTCTTAATCGGCAAGAATATCTATTTCGATGCCGATGAATTTGCCGCATTAGCCGATTTCTATGAATCCGAAGGCGATAGCGAAGAAGCTAACTCTTTGGTTGAGCTTGGATTGTCGATGCATCCGGGTAATATAGAGCTGTTGTTGATGAAAGCAAAAATGTTTGTTTTATCGGAACAGTACCCGGAAGCTCTATCTCTTTTGGATTCGATTTCAGACGATAGCGAAATAGACCATCCGCTACTCAAAATAGAGTGCTATCTGCATCTTAACGAGAATGCCGAGGCGGACAAACTTATAAACAACACCTTGCAAAGAGAGCTTTCTGCAAGCGAGTTTTACTATTTTATTACCGAAGTTGGATATCTTTTTAACGATATCGACGATTTCGACCGTGCTCTCTCTTTCCTTGAAGAGAGCCTCAAAATTGAAGACACTAACGTAGAAGCACTTACCGATTTGGCTTATGCTTACGAAATGAAAGGTCATTTTCAAAAAGCAATCGATTTCAATAACAGATTGCTCGATATAGACCCCTACTCTTTCGACGGTTGGGTAAATATCGGTAAACTCTATTCTATGAACGAACAGTTTGATAAAGCTTTAGACTCATTCGATTTCGCGCTCACAATACATGAAAAAGATCTGTCCGTTCTTAAAATGAAGGCTCTTACACTTTTCTTAAACGATAACGCGGAAGAGGCTGCCCGAATTTTCGAAGAGTGTGTAAACGAATCGCCAAACGATGAAGTTTTGTATGACTCTCTGATGGAAGCATACGAAGCTATGGGAAGCTACGATAAAATGATGCAGTTGCTCGACCAACGAGAAACCATTTTTGGTCCGAAAGGGATAATGAGCAAACGCGCATTCGTATATGTAAGTAAAAAAGAGTACGCCACAGCTAAGCAAATTTTCTCTCAAATCCCTGCCGACGAACAAGATACACTCGACTACTATATGCTTGAAGGCGAATTGGCTTTTTATGATAATGATTATAAAAGAGCTGAGTCTGCCTATATGAAAGCTGCATTGATATCTGAAGGAAACGAAGAGATATTGGATAGATTGGCAAATATAAGTGTTGCGCAAGGGAAATATGAACAGGCAGTTATCTATTTAAGAGAAATATTGGAACTCGAACCCGACTTCCCTACAGCCAGAGCAAGACTTGCTTTTGTTCTTTTCGAGATTGGACTTAAAGAGCCTTTTGATGAAGTTGTTGAACAATTCTCCGACAACGAGCTTCGCAATCTGTTAGCCACCATTATGTCGAGCGACAGCAGTGACTTCTCTACTTTTTCGAGAGAGATGTTACTATCGCGACTAAATGATGCAAGAGAAAACAGAGTGTTGTTTAAGAATATAAAGTATTGATAATAAGACAATAGACACAATAAAGCCGAGATTTGGAATCTCGGCTTTTATGTTATTTTTGCAATCTTTATTGTCATCTCACAGTAGCTGCTAACTCAAAGTTAGCTGCTACTTAATATTTACAACCAAGAACCATAAATGCTATAAGTAGCAGTCAACATGTAGTTGACGGCTACTAAAAATCATCACTCCCTCACCTTAATAAGAACCACATAATCAGAAAAAGTCTTAATCTTTTCGGTTCTTGATAATTTTCTCATTTTGGTATAGTCCGGTAGTTTAATTTTATCGTTTGTAGAGTCGACAAGCGTTTTCAAATAGATGGTTTTTATTGCATAATTGGCATTGTCTGCCAACTGTTTATCCATTCCCGATGATGTAATTCCCACCAATTCGCCATCGGAAGTAAACAGCGGACCACCGCTATTACCGGGTTGAATAGGAACAGTAATTTGATATGTAGTAACATCACCCTGATAACCTGTGCGTGAACTTATTACACCATCGGTATATTTTATTTCGTCACCCATAATATCTGTTAGTGGATATCCAAGCGTAAATACATCTGTGCCAACATCTTTCATAGATGTATTAAAATTATACCTGATTCTTTTTAAAGGTTTGAAGTTTTCGTCATCAATTTTCAGGATTGCCAAATCGTTTTGTCTATCTGTGCTCACAATTACAGCACGATACGATTGTGGTTCAGATTCGTTACCCGATGTAACCTCCACCTTATAAGCATAAGCATCTTCAATAACATGATAGTTGGTAGCGATATATCCTTTTTCATTTATAAAAAAGCCTGTGCCGCTAGCCATCCAACTAAAACCGCCTGGTCGTAATCCTGGTACCGAACTTGCTGCATCTCCCTGCATCTCGGCAACCATCAGGTTGTAATAACGTTTGTATTTTTATCTTTTAAGCGACGTGGCACAGATTGCACTTTCTCGAATTTTATACCGCTTAATGTCCATTTTACTTCGTAATAGTACTCTTCAACATCCAGCACTTCCAACTCTATAACCGCCGGCTTTGACATTACTTCGTTACCTCGTCCCTGAACTTCTATCAGCATATTTTGTGGAGAAGTTATTCTATACTCCAACAATTCACCCTTTTTCAATTCGCCTATTGGAGTTCCATTTATCGAGACATGCATGGTTGCAGGTAGAACTGAAATTCTTTTAGGAACATAAAAATAGATTGAAGAATAGTCTTTCTGTGCAAAAGCACTACAAAGAACAGCAAAAGTGATTATAAGTGTAAAGTAAAATTTTTTCATCGATTTTTATTATTAATAAGCTACAAATATATAAAAATTAATGATATATGTCGAATAACTCAATTAAAAATAGCCTTTAATCCAT
>CAYFUW010000063.1:0-12450 GCA_964346495.1 uncultured Dysgonomonadaceae bacterium | reverse complement strand
AAGACAAAAGAAAAAGTATGACAAAATGTGTAAACTTTTTTTAGGACGAGACAAAAGTAGCTGTATCAAAAGCTCAACTTACGTTTGTTTTTGTCATTCTGAGTCACCACCAAATAAATTTGGAATAAATAGTGTATGGCGTTGCATAAAAATATGTGAATTTTGTAATTTGCTCATTTTTTTTAATCACCACATTAGCAGCAATCTACAAAAACACGTCATTGGTAACGAAGTGAAGAGTCTATAAGATTGGCAGTTGGATATTAGCTATTAGCCTTTGGCAAATGAGTACATCTAAAAAAGTCTTTTATCTTTATTCTTTGCTCTTTGTTCTAAAAAAATAGATACTTCATTCCGCTTAAAGCTCCATTCAGTATGACAACACAGTGATGTGCTTTACTTTTGATACAACCTGTTTTTTTGTCAACAGCTAGTAGAAAAAAAATCGATACATTTGGATAATAGAATTATTATTTGTACCTTTGCACCACATTTGAAAAAAACAACATCGCGGAGTGGAGCAGTGGTAGCTCGTTGGGCTCATAACCCAAAGGTCGTTGGTTCGAATCCGGCCTCCGCAACAAAGAAAAAGAGTTGAACAATTAAAGTTCAACTCTTTTTTATTTTTGATTCTCGATTTCAGACTTCCTATTTCTTTCTCGTCGCTTTCGTGCGAATCCTTTCGCGTGGTATAAACCCTAGATTTTTCAACCAATAAGCAGCTACTTATCATCCAAAAAGTAAAAAACCAAAGGAATTGATTTCTCACTCCGTTCGAAATGACAGCAAACACAAACATCACACCAACCACATAGCCAACAGCCAATGGCTAACGGCTAACAGCCAAAAAAATCACACCAATTTCTTAATCCACCCTTCTCTATCGCCAGGCAAGAAATCTACAACAGGGATCTCTATCATTGTATATGCACCAGGTTGTTGTTTCATTGTTGCTCTTGCAGCACAAACAAGCAACTGAGCAGTTAATGCCGGATTATTAATACGCATATCAAAAGAGAAAAGTTGATTTTGTGTTTTGCCCGAAGCACCTTTTCTTTCCATTTTCACACCGTGTCCCATATCTTTTAGCTGCTCAACATCTGCAACTTGAAACACATGAGTTTCGTCATTTACAAAATAGCTGTCAGATTTTATCTCGGCAGCTACCGTTTCGAAAGAGGCACCATCTTCTAGTTCAACATAAACCATTCTGCGATGTACTCCGCCACCTGCCGGCATAGTCAATGAAAGTGCGTTTTTCACTCCTTTTATAGCCTTTACTGCTACCGTGTGTCCCATACTCATACCGGGACCAAAGTTTGTATAAGTAATTCCGCGTGGAGCCATAACTTCAAAAAGAGTGCGTATTATTGAATTACTACCCGGGTCCCATCCGGCAGAAATAACAGATACAGCACTATTGGCTTTCGCTACTTTATCCAAATTTCGACGTAAATCTGCTATACCACTATGAATATCGTAACTGTCAACAGTATTTATCCCCAAACTCAAACACTCTGTTGCATACTTTTCCACGCTTCGGCTCGGTGAACTAAGAATAGCAACATCCACATTTTCCAATTTTGAAATGGAATCTGTTACATTATAATAAGATAACTCCGCAGGCAAATTTTCGACACTACGACGCACGATACCAACAATCTCGAAATCTGGTGATGACAGTAATGCTTCCAATACTTTGTTACCCACATTTCCGTATCCAACTATTGCAACTCTTATTTTAGACATATCTATTTGATTTATATTGTGTACAAAATTAGGCAAAATATATAAATTTGTTCAATGTAAAGTTATCTTTTTTATTACTTCACCAGAAGTAAACAAAAAACTAATATGCTATGGATATATTATTCTCTTCAGCTTTGCCTTCATCGTTATCTTCATCTTCTTCATCTTCAAAATATTCAGGCTTCTGAGGCTCATGCTTCCGATATATTATTGCAACCAACAAACCGGCAATGGAACCTGCAAGATGCCCTTCCCAAGACAACTGCTTATCTACCAATTCGGCAAAAGGGAAAATAGACCATACCATACTACCATACACAAATGCCAAGATCATAGACACAGCAACTAAAGGAATATGTTTACGAAAGATTCCGCTAAAAAACAGGAAAAAAGCCAGAGAAAAAATCAATCCGCTTGCGCCAATATGATACAAATCGCGACCAATAAGCCAGGTAAAAACACCACTAAAAATCCACAACAGGAAAAAGCTCCGAAACGCTATCTTAGAATAAAAGAAGAAAAGAAACCAAATTAATATCAAGAGCGGCAATGTATTAGACAACAAATGAGAAAGCGAAGCATGAATAAGGGGTGATAACAAAATCCCTTTCAGTCCATCCAAACGACGTGGCAATATGCCCAACTGATGTATGGAAAATTGAAATATGTCGACTGCATCCATCAGATAAATCAACCAAACAATTGTTACAAAAAATATGGAAGGCAGCATCGCAATCCAAATTCTTTTCTTCTCGATATTACTGAACATTTTGATAACTTATTTCTAATTTTACAACAACAAAAATAGTGCCATATTGTATAAAGCAAAAAAATCTTAATTTATTATCGTTTTTTTATTGTGTTATTGTTTTTTATTTAGTAACTTTAGGCACTTTTAATTAGTGTTATTATCATTTTTTATTGCTTATCACGATGAGTTACCTGAAATTTGACAAAAGTCTAATGATTAATTTAGACTACTCTCTTTACCGCAATGTATTGAGAACCAACAGAAAAGGAGCATACCAAAACGTTTCAATATCGGGTTGTAACACAACCAAATATCAAGGCTTACTGGTTATGCCTGTACCATTTTTAGATGATGAAAATCACCTTATTTTGTCATCTGTAGATGAAACAATTATACAACACGGTGCCGAATTCAACTTGGGCATACACCGTTATGAAGGTGACAATTACAATCCTAAAGGACACAAATATATTCGTGAATTTAATTGTGATAGCGTCCCTAAAACAATCTATCGCGTTGGCGGTGTTATCTTATCAAAAGAGACTATGTTCTCTTCAAAAGAGAATCGCCTGATGATACGATATACTCTGCTCGATGCACATTCGCCTACAACTATTCGTTTCAAACCATTTTTGGCATTCAGAAAAGTTTCGCAACTAACCAATGAGAACGATCATGTTGACCGCTCATACAGAGAAATTGAGAATGGTATAAAAACATGCATGTACTACGGCTATCCTGAGCTACATATGCAGTTCAACAAACAACCGGAATTTGTTTATCATCCTGATTGGTATCGCGGAATAGAGTATCTTCAAGACCTCCAAGCAGGCGATTCATTTAAGGAAGACTTGTACGTTCCCGGTCATTTTGAAATGGAAATTGCCAAAGGTGAAGAGATTATATTCTCTGCAGGCGATATTTTAGTAGATACAACAAAATTGAAGGAAGAGTTTGATTACGAAATAGAAAAACGTACACCACGTTCAAGTTTTTACAACTGTCTAAAAAACTCAAGCCACCAATTTTATTATATTCCGGAAGAAGATGAGTATTATCTTTTAGCAGGATATCCATGGTTTAATGTAAGAGCACGCGATCAGTTTATCGCCCTTCCGGGATGTACAATTGCAGTAAACAAAGTTGCCGATTTCGAAAAATTCATGGACACTGCAATACCGCATCTAAAAGATTTTATGGACAATAACCAGTTGTCCAACAGAATAAAGCAGATTGACGACCCCGATGTATTATTATGGGTAGTTTGGGCGTTGCAACAATTCAAAAAAGAGAGAAAAGAGATATTTATACAAAAATATTCTGCTTTCTTATTTGAAATTATCGATTTCATTTCAAAAGGTAAACATCCAAACCTTGTAGTAAAAGAAGATACAGGTATGGTATCTACCTATGGTGTTGATGTTGCTGTAAGTTGGATGAACGCAACCTTAAACGGTCGCCCCGTAACTCCAAGAACAGGTTATCTGGTAGAGTTTAACGCTCTTTGGTACAACGCACTAATGTTTGCAAACGAAATTGCTTCTGCAATTGACAAAAAGGAATTGAGCGAGTCGTATATGGAGATGGCAAAAAAGGTAAAAACATCATTTGTTAATGTTTTCTACAACAGATCAGGCTATCTTTTCGATTTTGTTGACGGATACTATTCCGACCAAAACGTACGTCCAAACATGCTATTTGCTGTTTCGTTGCAATATTCACCACTGGAAAGACATCAGAAAAAAACTGTTATCGATTTTGTTACTAAAGAGTTACTTATCAATTGTGGAATTCGCTCACTTAGTCCTAATGGAAGCAGCTATTATCCACGCTATCCTGAGTCGGGAGATGAGAAACAGATAGCATATTTCAATGGCATGTCATTTCCGTGGTTGCTTGGTCCGTATATCGAAGCATATCTAAATGTTTTCGGCAGAAGCGGACTAGGTCTCGTTGACCGTATTATGATTGAGATGGAAAATGAGATGAAAAACGATTGTATCGGTAGTATCTCCGAATTTTACGACTCCACACCACCATTTTACGCACATGGCGGATACTCATTTGCAATGAGTGTTGCAGAACTGCTTAGAGCAAAAAAAATAATTAAAGATACAGATGAAGCTTAAATAAGTGATGTGTGATTTTTACACTATCTATATTAAGTCATATAAAATATTTATTACAAATCTTTTGAAACAGTATATATGAAAGCATTGATGTTTGGATGGGAATTTCCCCCGCATATTTTAGGAGGACTGGGAACAGCTAGTTACGGTTTGACAAAGGGCATGTCGAAACAGGAAGACATGGAAATAACCTTCGTCATACCAAGACCTTGGGGCGATGAAGACCAGAGCTTTATCAAGATAGTCGGCTTAAGCAACACTCCTATTGTTTGGCGCGATGTGCCTTTTGAAACAGCCAAGGCTAGACTGCAAAAATTCATGAATCCTGAAGAATATTATTGGCTTAGAGACAATATATATGCCGATTTCAGTTACATGCAGACCAACGACCTGGGGTGTTTAGAGTTTTCAGGAAAATATCCGGAAAATATTCTCGAAGAGATAAACAACTACTCTATAGTTGCCGGAGTTATCGCACGAACCTACGACTATGACGTAATTCATGCTCACGACTGGCTGACCTATAATGCCGGATTGCATGCTAAAAGCATTTCCGGAAAGCCACTTGCCATTCACGTACACGCTACGGAATTTGACAGAAGTAGAGGAAAGCCAAATCCAATAGTGTATGATATAGAAAAAAATGGAATGGACAATTGCGACCGCATTATTTGTGTTAGTAATCTGACTCGTGAAACTGTAATAAAAAATTATCACCAACCCGAATGGAAGGTGGTAACAGTACACAATGCCGTTGAACCACTAAGTCCTGAAATTGAAGCTATTGAAAACAATTCGGGTGTTTCGGAAAAGGTAGTTACATTCCTTGGAAGAATTACAATGCAAAAAGGTCCGGAGTTTTTTGTTGATGCGGCTACGCAAGTTCTCAAAAAGACCGACCATATACGTTTCGTAATGGCAGGTAGTGGCGATATGATGGATCAAATGATACGTCTGGTTGCCGACCGTGGAATTGCAGACAAATTCCACTTTACCGGGTTTTTGCGCGGACAACAGGTGTACGAAATGCTGAAAGCGAGCGATGTGTATGTTATGCCTTCAGTTTCGGAACCGTTCGGTATTTCGCCGTTAGAGGCAATGCAGTGCGGAACACCGAGTATAATTTCTTATCAATCAGGCTGTGCGGAGATTCTCAACAAAGTAATCAAAACCGATTATTGGGATGTTGACGCGATGGCAGACGCTATATACTCTATTTGTACATATCCCGAAATGGCTAACTTCTTGAAAGTGGAAGGAAAGAAAGAGGTTGACAGCATTGTTTGGGAAGATGCAGGTAAAAAAGTACGTGCAATTTATGACGAATTAGTTCGATAAATCAACAAAAAACAGAATAAACTAGAACAATATGAAAACTATTTGCTTTTATTTTCAGATACATCAACCGTTTAGGTTAAAAAGATATCGTTTTTTCAATATTGGAAGAGACCATTATTACTACGATGACTACTCAAACGAGGAGATAATGCGACAAATCGCGGCAAAGTCATATATTCCCGCAAACAGAATGATGCTTGACCTGATAAACCAATATAAAGGACAATTTAAAATTGCTTTTTCTATATCGGGTACAGCATTAGACCAGATGGAAATATATACACCAGAGGTAATGGACGGACTAAAAGAGCTAAGTCGAACCGGATGCGTAGAGTTTCTAACCGAAACGTATGCTCACTCGCTGGCTTGCATGGAGGATCCGTTAGAGTTTAAGAATCAAATTAAGCATCATTCAGAAAGAATTGAGATGTTGTTTGGTCAAAAACCTAAAGTGGTACGTAATAGTGAGCTTATCTATTCAGACGAGATAGGCAACATGGTGTACGAAATGGGTTACGACAAAATGATAACCGAAGGAGCAAGACACGTTATGGGATGGAAGAGTCCAAACTATGTATATCAATCTGTAGAACAGCCTAAACTGAATTTACTTCTCAAAAACACTCAGTTTAGTGAAGATATATCTTTCAGATTCTCCGATTTCTCGTGGAAAGAGTACCCGTTAACTGCCGACAAGTTTGTTTCATGGATTGCAAACACTTCACCACAGGAAGAGATTTTCAACATTTTTATCAACTACGAAGTATTTGGTAACATGCATCCATCTCACACCGGAATTTTTGAATTTATGAAAGCTATTCCACATTACGCATTAGAAAAAGAGATTGGATTTGCTACCCCAAGTGAGATTTTCGAAAAACATAAACCTGTTGGAAAAGTTTCAGTACCTAATCCTATTTCTTGGGAAGGTGAAGAGCGTGATTTAAGTGCATGGTTAGGTAACACCCTTCAGACAGGTGCATTCGAAACATTGTACAAAGTTGGTGAACGAGTTCGCTTGAGCAACGACCGCGGATTGAAGAAAGATTGGCTGTATCTGCAAACAAGCGACCACTTCCACTACATGTCAACCAAACACTTCTCAACAGGTTCGGCACAAAGCAATTTCAGCCCATATCAATCGCCATACGATGCGTTTAATAACTATATGAACGTGTTAAGCGATTTTATTGGCAGAGTAAACGCACAATTCCCGGATACTGTTGATAATGAAGAGCTCAACTCTCTACTACAAACAATTCACAACCAGAATATTGAAATCAAGAGACTTCAAACTGAATTGAAAAAAGTTACAAGAGAAAATGAAGAAAAGTTGGTAAAAAAAACATCAACTAAAGCTTCTTCAACAAAAAAGTAATAAACTGATATTGTAAACACTCGATTATCGAGTTATAAATAAAAAAACTCAGGAAAAATTTTCCTGAGTTTTTTCTTTTTAATGAAAACTACTTTGCAATTTAATCTATATCAATTCTTAAAGAACACTCTGTCATTGTCAGCATCAATCACAATCGGACTCGATTTATCTACCACACCACCCAAAATATCTTTCGACAATTGGTTGAGTATCTGACGTTGAATAACTCGTTTCACGGGACGTGCACCAAACTCGGGATCGTATCCTGCACGAGCGATAGCATCAACCGCTTCATCGGTATACTGCAATTCGATTCCGTTGCTTTGCAACATACGAGCAACACTATTGAGTTGAATACGAACAATTTCTGCTATCTCGTCCAATTTGAGCGGCGAGAACATGATAATATCGTCAATTCGGTTCAGGAACTCGGGACGAATATTCTTCTTCAACATATCCAACACCATATTTTTGGTGTTTTCAATAACTTCTTCCCGATTATGTTCGGTAATTTTCTCGAAATTCTCACGAATCAGACCTGAACCCATATTCGAAGTCATAATAATTATCGTGTTTTTGAAATTCACCACCCTACCCTTGTTGTCGGTCAATCGACCATCGTCGAGCACTTGCAACAAGATATTGAACACATCGGGATGTGCTTTCTCAATCTCGTCGAAAAGTACTACAGAGTATGGTTTTCTCCTGATAGCTTCCGTCAACTGTCCGCCTTCGTCGTAGCCAACGTATCCGGGAGGTGCTCCGATAAGACGTGTTGCACTGAATTTTTCCTGATATTCGCTCATATCGATGCGAGTCATCATATTTTCATCGTCGAACAGATAATCCGCCAACGCTTTAGCCAACTCGGTTTTACCAACTCCGGTCGTTCCCAAAAAGATAAACGAGCCAACGGGACGTTTCGGGTCGCTCAATCCTGCGCGATTTCTGCGAACAGCATCCGACACCGCAGTAATTGCCTCATCTTGTCCCACTACACGTTTGTGAAGTTCCTCTTCCAAATTGAGCAGTTTTTCTCGTTCGCTTTGCAGCATTTTCGAAACGGGAATTCCTGTCCAGCGAGCTACCACATCGGCAATATCGTCCGCATCAACCTCCTCTTTAATCATCGCTTTTCCGCCTTGCGTTTCGTGAAGCTGTTGCTTTATACGCTCAATTTCAGCCTCTTTCTCCTTGATTTTTCCGTAACGCAACTCGGCAACTTTACCGTAATCGCCTTCACGCTCGGCTCTTTCGGCTTCAAATTTGGCGTTCTCTATATCGATTTTATTTTGTTGAATCTGATTGATAAGCTCTTTTTCCGATTGCCAACGAGCTTTCATAACTGTCTCCTCTTCGCGCAAGTCCTCAATCTGCTTCGTTAGTTCCTCCTCTTTTTGTGTGTCGTTTTCTCTTCGAATTGCTTCTCGTTCAATCTCGAGTTGTTTTACACGACGCATTATTTCGTCCAACTCTTCCGGAACGGAATTTACCTCCATTCTCAATTTGGCAGCTGCTTCATCCATCAGGTCGATAGCTTTATCGGGAAGAAAACGGTCGGAAATATATCGGTGCGAAAGTTGCACCGCAGCGATAATAGCCTCATCTTTAATACGAACTTTATGGTGATTTTCGTACTTCTCTTTCAATCCTCGAAGAATGGAAATTGAATCCGCTTCTGTCGGTTCATCTACTATAACCGTTTGGAAACGACGCTCCAACGCTTTATCTTTCTCGAAATATTTCTGATACTCATCCAACGTTGTTGCTCCGATAGAGCGCAACTCGCCACGAGCCAATGCAGGTTTCAGAATGTTCGCAGCATCCATCGCTCCTTCGCTTTTTCCGGCACCAACCAATGTATGAATTTCGTCGATAAAGAGAATTATCTCTCCTTCGGATTTTACTACCTCATTCACAACCGATTTCAAACGCTCTTCAAATTCGCCTTTATATTTCGCACCTGCAATCAGTGCTCCCATATCCAACGAGTAAAGCTCCTTGGTTTTAAGATTTTCTGGAACGTCGCCACGAATAATTCGATGAGCCAAACCTTCTGCAATGGCGGTTTTACCCGTTCCCGGTTCGCCGATAAGAATAGGATTATTTTTTGTGCGACGACTCAAAATTTGCAGCACACGACGAATCTCCTCGTCACGCCCGATAACCGGGTCGAGTTTGCCTTCTCTTGCTCTATCGTTCAGATTAACTGCATATTTACTCAATGCCTGATAGGTATCTTCGGCAGATTGACTTGTAACATTTTCACCTTTGCGTAGCTCCTGTATCGCTTTTTCTAATTGTGGTTGCGAAACTCCGGCAGTTTTCATCAAATCGGAAGCCTTACCGCCTTCCATTAGAAGTGCCAACAACAGATGTTCCAACGAAACATATTGGTCGCCCATTTTTCCTGCCAAATCGGATGCTTTCGTAAAAACGGAATTGGATGTTCGGCTGAGCATTGGCTCTCCACCCGATACTCGCGGACACGACTCAATCTCTTTGTCGATATTTTTTTGCAACGAAGCGATATTCACGCCTAGTTTTTGAAATAAAAAATTGGTAACATTTTCGCCTACCAACATCACACCTTTCAACAGGTGTACCGGTTCAATCATTTGCTGATTGTTGCCTTGCGCAAGTTCAATCGATTTTTGTACGGCTTCCTGTGCCTTTATTGTAAAGTTATTAAAATTCATATTGCTGTGTTTTTTTATTTTAGACATTAGAAACAAGAAGAAAGACAGACGATTAAAGACTTTTAGACTGATAGACTTTTTCGTCAAGTCTTGTTTCTTGTATTTTATTTCTACCTATTAAAAGGCAAACTTCTTGCCAAGTGAAAATATCTGACGAATTGACAGATAATAAGGAGATTTTTTGTATTTTTGTAATATGGCAGGTAGGGAAAAAATAGTATATGAAATAAATGCGGAAATAAAGAAGGAATTTCCTGACGCATCCGTAATATTGTACGGCTCACAAGCTCGTGGCGATGCTACGGACAACTCCGACATTGATATACTGATTTTGCTCGATAAAGAAAAGGTTGACTTCGACACTAAAACTCACATATACAATATTTTATACGATATTGAGTTAAAAGAGCAAATATCGGTTAGTCCTCTTATATTCGCTCGGCATGAATGGGAAAATCGTCCTTTCAAAACACCTTTCTATTTAAATGTTCAACAAGAAGGAATACCATTATGAAACAACAACTTGACAAGCAAAGTCGTGAAGCCTTAATTAAATACAGAATCCAAAGAGCAAAAGACATGCTTCATGAATCCGAAGAAGTTATTAAGTTAGGCTTTTTAAATTCAGCAGTTAATCGCTTATATTATGCTTGCTATTATGCTGTAAATGCTTTACTCGTGAAAGAAAATATCAACGCACATACTCACTCTGGCGTAAAGCAAATGTTTGGACTTCATTTTATCGCTACTAATAAAATTTCCAAAGAGTCCGGCAGATTTTATTCTCAAATCTTTAATGAAAGGATAACAAGCGATTATGATGATTTTATTTCTTTTGATGCAGAAACAGTAAACGCCTTGTTGAAAATGTCACAAGACTTTATTCAAGAAATAGACACCTTTTTGAATAAATAATCTCATATGAATTATTTCACTTACCTTTATTACGGAATAGGCATAATCGTTCTTGGCTTTTTGCTAAAAAGAGTACCGATATTAATTGCCGGATACAACACGATGACAAAAGAGCAGAAAAAAAACGTTGATATTAAAGGCTTTTCCACTTTTTTGCGCAATGTTTTTATAGTAATGGGATTGAGTGTTATAATTTTCTGTTTTTTATTGTCGTGGAATTGGGCTTTCGGTATTATTCTATTTGGTGGTGTTATCTATTTGTTGATTGGTGGACAGAAATATAGCCTTAAAAATCGAAATAGAAACAATTAATGAAAAATGAAGTTTTTTATACTACCCGTGAAGAACGTGCCAACTACATCACTCATGCAATTGGTGCTATTTTGGCAGTAGTTGCAACTATTCTATTGCTACGCAGAGCTATAATTGCCACCAATAATTGGGCTATTGTAGCCTACTCTATTTTTGGTTTCGGAATGATAACATGCATGTTGTCGTCAACCCTATACCATTTTGCAAAAAGACCAAAAATCAAAGCACTATTGCGACATTTTGACTTTGCAAGCATATATCTGCTTATCGCGGCGAGCTATTCTCCATTTACACTCATCCTTTTACGTGAGACAAGTTTATGGGGATGGTTACTTTTCGGATTGGTTTGGGTTATCGCAATAATAGGCATTATTGAAAGTTTCGGCAAACTAAAGAAAAACAGCCACTTAAAAACCGCCTCTTACGTATCTATGGGTTTAGTTGTACTTATCGCTTTTAAACCTCTTATTGATACTGCCAATGAAAAAAATTGCATTGATGTGATTTGGTGGCTTATTGCAGGTGGACTGTTTTATATTATCGGAGCATTTATTTACGCAACAGCCAATCGTGAGTTTGCACATGCTATATTTCATATTTTTGTGCTTTTGGGATTGGCAAGTCATATTGTTTCGGCTTATTTAATTCCCTTGTAAATTAGTTGTAATCCGAATTGTTCATAAAAACATAAACGCAATGAACAATTTTGATAGTTGCTTCGCAAGATATGCACTTCGTGCGATAGCGGGTGAATGAGAGACTTTGAGCATGTAGTGTGTAGCTTGGAGTGAGTAGTAGGTACGTGTTACGGGGTTCGGGGTACTTGTTAAGTATATAATTATTAGGAATTTGCAGACTTTTTCATCGAAGAATCGTAGAGACGTGGCACGCCGCGTCTCATTATTGTTGATTGCTGCGAATTGTTTCTCGCTAAGAACGCAAAGTGTTTCGCTAAGAGCGCTAAGAAATAACGATTTATTTTTGTGGTTAAGGGTACAAGATAAATGATGCTTGTTTTCATTCAACTTTTGATAGCTTTTTTTAAAATACAAAATAAGGTAATAAGGTAAAATTCATCTGTTTATTATAGTTACTAAGGTTATTTGAAACTGAATAAGGTTTTTATATTATTTATATTATTAAACCTTATTTTATACCAAAAACCTTAGTAGAAATATT
>CAYFUW010000062.1:0-12691 GCA_964346495.1 uncultured Dysgonomonadaceae bacterium | reverse complement strand
TAAATAAGGGATAGGTTTTTGTGATAAGTGTGTTTTTTTGTGTCAAATTTGGACAAGTTTGGCTATAAAAAAGTAGAGACGCGGCATGCCACGTCTCTACAGAAATTATTATATTACAAAAACGGATTACAATTTACGTGCACCATCACTAATTACCACATCGTAAACTTTTGGATCGCGTCCGAATTTTTCTTTGAATTGTTTTTTAGCATCTTCGATAAACGAATCGTACAATTCATCTTTTACCAAGTTGATTGTACAGCCACCAAAACCACCACCCATCACACGTGAACCGGTAACACCATGCTCACGAGCAACATCGTTCAAAAAGTCAAGTTCTTCGCAACTAACTTCATACAATTTACTCATTCCGTGATGTGTTTCGTACATTTTTTGACCCACAGTTTCGTAATCACCTCTTTCCAAAGCATCTGAAACAGCGTAAACACGTGCAGTCTCTTCAATTACGTATTTTGCACGCATGTGGTCTTCTTCCGAAATCATACCTTTTTCGAGTACAGCATCAAGTTGTTCCATTGTAGCATCACGCAAGAATTGAACATCGGGATTGCCGTTATCGTGAATTGCTTTCGCTGCACGTTCGCACGATTCACGACGTTTGTTGTATGCAGATGAAGCCAATTCGTGTTTTACAACTGTATCGAGCAATACCAATTTATATCCTTTCGGATCGAATGGGAAATAGTCGAACTCCATTGTTTTGGTATCCAAACGGATTAAGTGACCAGCTTTTCCAAACAGTGAAGCAAATTGGTCCATAATACCACACTTAACTCCAACGTAATTGTGCTCTGTTGCTTGTCCAATACGAGCAAGCTCAAACTTATCGATTCCGAGACTTAGCATATCGTTAAGAGCAAAAGCGAAAGTACTTTCCAATGCTGCCGATGATGACATTCCTGCACCAAGTGGCACATCGCCTGCGAAAGCGGTATCAAAACCTTGTAGTTTACCACCACGTTTGATAATTTCGCGACAAACACCGAAAATATATTTAGCCCATCCCTCTTTTGGCAAATCTTCTTCGTTAAATCCAAACTCAGAAAATTCATCCAAATCGGCAGCGTAAGCACGAACTTTGTCCGTACCATTTAAGCGAATAGCGGCAATCATGCCTTTGTCAATCGCTCCGGGAAATACAAAACTTCCGTTATAGTCGGTATGCTCACCGATTAGGTTTACTCGTCCGGGTGAAGCGTAAACCTCAGGAGCCTCATTACCAAACTTATCGTTATAAATCTTTAATATTTGTTCTTTTGTCATTTTTCTTCTGTTTCTAAAATAAAACTTCTCTTTAATAGACTTTTAAAGACTACTTTTCATCAGTTACAGGAATATCAGTATTCACATTTTTAGAACCTACAAGTGCATAGTAAAGCAAGAACGCCAATCCTGCAATTACCAACCAATAGCTATTCAAAAATCCTGCATTATCGGCAATCAGTCCTTGGATATAGGGCAAAATACCTCCACCGCAAACCATCACCATGAAAATTCCAGATGCCATTTCGGTGTATTTTCCTAATCCTTCAACCGCTAAGTTAAAGATACTACCCCACATAATAGATGTACACAAACCAGCAAGTACAATAAAGAACACTTTAATAGGAACTACCCCACCAAACAGTGTAATAGATGGACCTGTCGGGATAAACATGGCTGCAATAATCAATATTATACCCAAAAGAGCGACTCCGGTCAACATAGATTTACTTGAAACTTTCGCTCCGATTGAAGCTCCAACCAAACGACCAACAAGCATCAACAACCAGTACAAACCAATGATAGAGCCTGCGATGCCTGCACCAATTCCAAGACCGCCTTTGGCAACTCCTGAAGTCATATACAAGTTAGCAATATTAGGAATTCCTACCTCAACACCCACATAGATAAATATCGCAATGATACCCAATACAAAGTGACGGAACGACAATGCACTGTGTTTGTCTTTAACTTTCTCTTTTTTAGGCTGATTGCGTGTGATTTCCAAACGTGGTTCGGGAATTTGAACTGCCATAATCACGATAAATGCAAATGCAAAAATACCCATTGCCAAAAATAGAGCCGGATTAGCATCGCTGATAGCTGCCTGAGCAACATCTCCCATCAGATAACCAACCAATACCGGAACAATTGTTGCTCCCATTGAGTTGATAGCACCACCTAACTGAATTAATTGATTTCCTTTATTACCACCGCCTCCAAGTGTATTCAACATCGGGTTAACAACCGTGTTAAGCATACACATTGAGAAACCAGAAATGAAAGCTCCGGTTAAATAAACGCCGAAACTTGACATTTTACCTGAAAGGAATGTGATAAGCACTCCTACAAATCCAATGGAAACTGCCATCAAAGAAGTGAATTTATATCCTTTTCTTTCCAAGATAATTCCCGCGGGAATACCCATGAAAGCGTAAGCGATAAAATTCGCTAGATTGCCAAGTTGCGACATGGCATTGCTGGCGCCGAATTGATTTTTAACAATAACGCCCATCGGATTTTGCAATCCGGTTACAAAAGATATCATGAAAAACAGCATAAACATTACCGCGATTGGTAACGCGTAGTTTTTCTTTTTAGTTGTTGTATTCATAATTGAAAATTTTTATTGTTGTTTTAAAAAATAATTATTTCACACTAAATTTATATGTTGTTCTTGATTCGAAAGTTTCACCTACCTTCAAAACTATTGATGGATAATCGGGTTTGTTTATACTGTCGGGAAAATGTTGCATCTCGAAACAAACTGCCGAACGCTCCGGATATCTGTGTCCGTTTTTTGCAACGAAGTTGCCTGTCATCCAGTTACCTGTGTACATTTGAACACCCGGTTCAGTTGTGAACATTTCCATAACTATTCCGGTTTTTGGAGATTCGCAAACACCTGCGAACGAGTATTCGTTTTCGGAGTTTTTGTTCAATACATAAGTATGGTCGTAACCTTTACCAAAACGTAACTGTTCGGAATCATCGTTTATTCTATCGCCAATAGCGTGCGGTGTGGTAAAATCAAACGGTGTTCCTTTTACCGATTCGGCATCACCATAAGGAATGGCAGTATCATCTGTTGGCAAATAATTATCTGCATTCAATGTAAGCATGTGGTCGCCAATGTATGAGTCGCCTTCACCAGAAAGATTAAAATATGAGTGATTTGTAAGATTTACGATGGTATCTTTATCAGTAGTTGCTTTATATCTTATATCCAACGCATTTTCTTCGGTAAGTGTGTAAGTTATTGTTACTGACAGATTACCGGGAAATCCCTCTTCGCCATCAACTGACAGATAGAATAACTCGATACTGTTTTCGGTAACATTTTTTACATCCCAAACAACAGCGTTAAAGCCTTTTACTCCTCCGTGAAGTGAATTTGGACCGTTATTAACGGCAAGTTTGTACTCTTTTCCGTTCAATGTAAATTTGCCTTTCGCAATTCTGTTGCAAGTTCTACCACAAACTGCTCCAAAATATGGCTCTTCCGAACTTAGATACTCTTCTATGCATGGATGTCCTGTAACAACATCAACAAATTTACCGTCTTTATCAGGAACCATTAGCGATACAATTTTCGCACCGTAATTTGTAACGGTTATTTCTGCACCATTTTTATTTGAAAGGATATATAAATCTGTACTTTTATTATCAATAATTGCTTTAAATGACTCTTTAAGCAATCCGGATTTGCTGCAATTTTTCATATTACTCTCTATTTTTATATGTTGTAAGACAAAATTATCTTTTTTCCTTAAATTTCCCTCTTTTTAGATATAGCTTTTTTGGATTATTTAAATATCTTCGCCGTCTGTATCCTTTTTAGTCACCATAACTTTATCTATCTTATTACCATCGACATCCACAATTTCAAAGACAGTGTTTTCATACTCAAACACATCGCCTACCTGTGGTATTTTATTAATATGCGACAGCACAAATCCTGCAACGGTAGAGTAGTTTATCTCATCAAAATCTATAATAAAATCCTCTATAAAATGTGTAAGCACCTCGATTGGTGCCTCTCCGTTTACAAGAGCCGACTTTTCGTTTCGCATAAAAATATCGGGTTCTTCGTATTCACTCTCGTTAGGTATTGTTCCGACTAAATTTTCAATAATATCATGTAGAGTAATTATCCCGTCCAAACTGCCATACTCATCAACCACAACGGCTATAAAAACGTGGTTGTTTTTAAACATGCTCAGCACTTTTTGTGCCCTTAATGTCGATGGTACAATCAGTGGTTCTCTAATAAACTCCTCTATATTAACTTCTTGCTTGCTATACAGTTTGAATATTAATTCTTTTACGGAAATAGTACCAATAAACTCATCTATTATTTTATTGCAAACCAACACTTTGCTATGCCTGGTTTGCAGTATATCCTCTATAATTTCTGATTTTGGCTTTGAAATATCTATCCATTCCACATCGGTGCGGTGAGTCATCAAATGCCGGGCTCTTTTGTCAGAAAAATAGAAAACCTGTTCGTGAATAATATTCTCCTCTTTTTCTATTACTCCCTCTTTTGATGCTGTTTTGAGCAAAGCTCGTAACTCCATTTCAGAAATAACCTCTTCCGTTGGTTTTATTCCTATTATCTTATTAATAAGAGTTGTTGAACTAGCCAACAGTCTTACAAACGGATAAAAAACAACGCTAATCGCATGAATTGGTCTGGAAATAATTATCGCCATTTTTTCCGGTTTGTTCAGAGCAATAGTTTTTGGCACCAATTCACCTATAACAATTGAGACATAGGTAATTAAAACTACAACAATTACTATAGAAATAGCATCGGCAAATGGAGCTGTAAATGGAATCGCCTCGAAAAATGGCACTAAGTATTTGGCAAAAGCTTGTCCCCCGTATGCACCATTCACAATACCAATAAGGGTTATCCCTACCTGAACCGATGAAAGGAAATTGTCGGGATCCGATTTTAACTGCAATGCTTTTTCTGCTCCCCGACTTCCTTTTTTTCGTTCTGCTTCAAGTTTCGATTTTTTTGCAGATACCACAGCAATTTCAGACAATGCAAAAAAGCCATTGAGCAATATTAGTAAAAGAATAATTACCAAATCAATCCACATAGGCTGAGTGTTTATTGTCTAATATTATCTGTAAAGAGTCTCTGTACATTTGATTACCACAATGGAGATGGGTAAATGCCGTCATCAACCAATTTCTTTAATCTGGCTACAACCATTTCTCTATCATCGGCATAAGTTACTCCGAACCAACCTGCCGGTGTATCAATAAGTTTCACAGTTGCTTTACCATCATTAATTAAATCGTTTACTACTGTTGGAATATAAAACTCTGCTTTTAAGTTGTCAGCATTTTCGTTAAGAAACTCAATAAATGCTTGTTTTGAATACGCAAAATAATCGGGTGTAAAACCCCACATATTCATAGAAACAGGAGTATTTTCCGGAATTGTTACCCAATTATCGTCATCATCCTTATAATTAACTTTGCCATCAATACGCTTTATTTGTGTGCGCTCTACCACTCCGGTTAAATTACTTTCGGCATCTGTTTCACATATTCCACGAGCAACTGTTCCGCTTTCAGATAATGTATTACCCACTCTGTAGCCAATCATACAATATCTGTTTTTGCTTTCACCCAGTTCGCTTAAGAAGTCAGCCATAAGTTGGAAGCTCTCGCGACCATAAAAATCGTCTGCATTAATTACAGCAAAAGGCTCATTAATAACATCTTCACCCATCATTACGGCATGATTTGTTCCCCAGGGTTTAACTCTTTCTGGATTAGGCGTAAATCCTTCCGGAAGTTTGTCAAACTCTTGAAAAACCAAGCTAACATCAATTTTTGAGTGATATTTCTTGACGATTTTTTCACAAAAATCATCCTCAAATGATTTACGAATTACAAATACTATTTTTCCGAAACCTGCATTTATCGCATCATAAATGGAATAATCCATTATTGTTTCTCCATTAGGTCCTAATCCATCGATTTGCTTTAGTCCGCCGTAGCGACTTCCCATGCCAGCTGCCAATACAAATAGTGTGGGCTTTATTTTCATACCTTTATCTGTTTTTATTATTATATCCTGCAAATTTAAAGAATTATATTTGATAATTGAAAACATGTTTGAAAATCTTTACCGTTACGACTAATTTATAATATAAAGTCCGTTTTTGATATTTTTATTGATTCTATAAGTTGCCAAATCGGGTATATTAATTCATTGAAACTGCTTATTTCGTCGATAAAAACATGTTAAATCGCTAGAAAAACTGTCGATTTGCGGAGAATTAACTCTATTTAACTCTACTTTTTCAAAAAAATGTGCCGTTGAACAAAAAAACATGTATCTTTGCACTGTTTTTATAGACAATTATTTACTATCGTATAAAAATTATTGGAAAAAATGAAAAAAGTATTACTTTTCGTAGCATTAGCTGCTACTATTGGATTCGCTTCTTGCACAAACAAACAAGCTGAAGCTGAAAAAGCACAAGCAGACAGTCTAGCTGAAGTTGCAAGACTTGATAGCATTGCACAAGAAGAAGCTCGTTTAGCAGCAGAAGCTGCAGCAAATGATTCTATTACAGAAGAAGTTGTTGAAGAAGCTCCAGCTAACTAAGAACTTTAATAAAAAAGTTAAGCCGTCCAAATAACATGGGCGGCTTTTTTTGTATTATTTTGATTTAATAATGTAACTTTGTCGCTTTATATTTACAGAATATACTCATATCCAAAATTCACTTTATGAAAAAAATATTTTTCTTATTCATATCTGCTATTTTATATAGTAATGCTTATACTCAAAATATAAACAATGTTTTTAAAAACATGCCGGAGCACATTATACCCGGCTTTTCGGAAGATAATCGCACTATGCTTTTGGTAGATAGCGGTACTACTGTGATTCCATACAGTTTAGGAAAAATAGAAAAAGTCAATCACACTTCCGATAATCTGAAGCTAAAAACCTCAAACGCAGGCACTACTCAAATAAAACTTCTTCCAACTACTGATAACAGTTTTGTTGTTTGTGTGATTAAAACAGTTTGCTCAAAAGCTTGCGATAGCAATATCAGTTTTTACGATTCCGAATGGCAACAAGTTGAAACAAAACAGTATCTACCGGATCTGTCACCCGAAATATTCTTTAATGCAGAATCAAAAAGTTCAGAAAAATATAATTTTGCCGTATCTTTGCCCGATATTTATCCAGTTTGGGCCGAGTTTGTGGACAATTCAAACGATTTGGCAGTAACACTCGATTATAAAAATTACTTGTCAGAAGAACAACTGCCCGACATTGAACCATATATAAAAAATCAAACTTATATTCTTAGATGGGATAAACATTCATTTAAGTAATCAATTTTTGCACCCGTAGTTCAATGGATAGAATATCGGATTCCGGTTCCGACGATGCGAGTTCGATTCTCGCCGGGTGTACTTTATAAATAAATTAAAAATTAAAACATTAGTATTTAAAACAAATTCTAAACATGAAAAAACCATTTTAGCAATCGCACTTTCATTCATTATCATAATTCATTCTGTTTTATTTGCACAACCAATAGAAGAGAATGTTCAAGACAATAATTCAACTACAAAAACAACATGGATAAACAAAGTTGAAAATTGGTATGAAGACAACATGAATTACGGCAGTATTGTACTTTTAATGACTATCGAAAGTTCGTTTATACCATTCCCTTCAGAAGTTGTAATTCCACCTGCAGCTTACATTGCAAGCAAGCCCGAAAGCGATTTGAATATATTTTTGGTAATATTATTTGTACGATAGGTGCACTTTTAGGAGCATACGTAAACTACTTTTTAGCTCTTTGGCTGGGACGACCATTGTTGCACAAATTTGCCGACAGCAGATAAGGCAAAATACTTCTTTTAAGTAGCGAAAAAGTAACAAAAGCAGAAAATTATTTTTCCGATCATGGTAAAATATCCACTTTTGTAGAACGACTTATCCCTGGAATAAGACAATTAATATCACTACCTGCCGGATTGGCAAGAATGAATTTCCTCTCATTCTCTATTTTTACTGTTCTGGGTGCCGGAATCTGGAATGCTATTTTAGCTCTTGCTGGATATCTGGCTCACGGACAAGCTGACTTAATCAATAAGTATAGCAAAGAGATAGGCTATTTTGTTATCATTGCATTAGTTTTGGTTGCTGTTTATTTTGCGGTTAAATATTTTATAAGAAAAAAGGGTTCTCAAAAAAAATAGCGGTCAATAATCGTTTCAATTGTTATTTTAGACCGGCATGTTGAAGCAAAGGGTAAATCCCGACTTATCGGGACAACGTCTCTACATTTTCAATACATCAATAATATTTCTCGTAAATCTCTTTAAAATATTTTGATTCACGAAAACTCTTAAACCAAGAGTTTAAACTATCTAAAAGAATAGGTGAATTTTTTCTTACAGCCCACGACTGTAGTTGTGTAAAGGTAATATCTGTTTTAATATCGATTTCGAGAAGTTCCTCTGCCAATCGCCTGGCAATTTTCTCATCACACACGGTAAAATCAATATCCCCTGCCGCAACCATTAGTACCAATTGCTCGGAACCGTAGATTTTATCCTCTTCAACAAATATGGTGTCTCCTATTTCGTCCGATAGATTCTGCAATCGTAGAATAACAGGAGAACTTTCAGGTACGTGTATTGTCTTTTTTGCAAGATTTAGATGTTGTCGTATCGGCTCAATACTATCATTATAAGCCGCTTTTCGCTGAACCAAAACCTGCTTGTTTAATACTATCGACTCAACGAAGTTATAGTTTTCGCGCAGAGCTACATCTACCGGAATATTGCGAGCAACCACGTCATATTTCCCAGTCGCCAAACCTGCCAAATTTTCGTCTAAACTGTTTTCCAAAAACAGATTTACTTTAATATCCAAATCCTTCTCCAATGCCTTAATTATTTCGTATTGGAATCCAATTACCGAATCACCTGAAACAAAATATCCTACTGAATTGTAGTCTGTTACAATATTCAGGACACCTGCCTCCTTAATTTCAGGAAAATCTCTATCACAGTCTTTATCCTGATTCTTTTTTACATTTTGATATAGAAAAACAATCAAGATAACCGTAATACAAAGACCTACAATATAAATAAAAAGTGTTTTTTTTGTACTCTTCACGGAAAACTATTTTTAATTGTGTAAATCGACAGAAACACCAAATTTCAGAACAAACGGATTTACCGGATAATTGGGCAACGAGAAGTATTCTCGCGGTTTCCAAAACGTTGAAGCTATGTTATACAACATCACAAAAAATCGCGCCTGCTTAAGATGCATATTTGCATATACCGTTGCAATTGGATAATTGCCAATCTCTTTTTCATTCTGGTTATAAAACTGCAATAGAGCCGGTTCGTAACCGGGTGCATAGTATAGAGTATGATAATGCGCATCTACTCCAAACTGTAATGTAAGTTCTTTTGCCAACAATGCCTGAAGATACATATTGCTATATAAACTCAACTTTGGTAATGGAATAACACTACTGTTACCACTTGTCTGATATACAACCTGATTGTTCCAATTAAAAATTCCAAATCGCAAGTTTTGGTCAACTCTTGCCATCAAAACCTGTACATTCTCAGAATGCTGAGTAATTTCGGCATCTTTATTGAAATAAATATAATTTTGCAAATTTTCAACTCCTACATGTAAAGTTGTATTTGTAAAAGGCACAAACAGTTTGCCGCCAAGATAAACTCTTCGGATATCACCAAAGTTATGTGCCCATTTAAAATATTTCGATTGATAATTCTCTTCAAAATATTTTGGCTTAATATTTTTCACGTAACTTTCTGCAGACAAAGTTGTCGTTTTTCCTGCAATCCTGAAAGCAGTCTGCACCGTACCCATAACTCTAAACTCACCCAAATTGGCTCCCAGTACACCCAAATCTGCCTGAACATTAAATCGCAGATACTCGCCTTGCTGTTTATTTAAGATTCCTCCAATAGTAACTGCATTTTCGATATGCTTTATTCTGGCATCGGGATTCTGAATATCAGGCATTGTGAAATTGCGCCATTCATACTCCAAAAATCCGGACAAACCGAATTTTACCCATGGTTTAAATCCCTCACGAAGCGAAAAAGCCAATCGATTTTTAAATGACCTGTAAGAAACGCTGTCATCAACTGCTGCATCATAAAACCTGTTTTTATAAAATTGGTCTATATATTGCATCTCCTGATCATTTACTAAAACACTTGTTGTATCGTAAGATAAGAAACGTCTGTTTTGCCACGAGTAGTGCGATGTTAAAACTATACTTGCCACAGGTACAAACTCACTGACTCCTTTGTGCAACGAATCACTTAGCAACTTTTTAAATCCCAGATTATATTTTCCCGATAAAAAAATGTGATTAGTTGCCACCTTGTTCCATGTATTGATGATTTTCACAGGAATATCAGACGACGAGAAATTTTGCCCAATGGAATCGGGTTCGGTTATAAACAAATCATCAGTAATACCCCCATTCTCAAACTGCATTATTGTTGAAGTTGATGCAAAAATGTGTGACTCGAATTTGTCGCTAAGATAGTTCCCTGCAAAAAGCCAATCATTATGCTTTACAGCTTGAGATTTATAAAATCCTTTTGAGTTAATTATATCACCCTCTACTGCAATATTGATTTTTTTACCCAAATTCATGGTGAGCAATGGCTTTAAGCGCTCTTCTCTATACTGTCTGTTGCCTGCCCTCTGGTAGTTGAGTTGAGAGTAAGCAACTCGCGTATTATGAAAAATATAATTGTCAGGATTTTTCAGATAGGGGCTATAAACATCTTCAAACACAAACTGTCCTCGCTCACCATTATCGAAAAATACTTTAGAAAAAACAGGCGAGCCCAACGGACCTAAAAAGCCCATTGCTACAGAGTAACCATCAGGCAGTGTTGTTTGTTGGTAATTATATTTTAGCGTATCCATTGGCAAAATATATCGGTCGCCATTTCGGGAATTATAACGCCAGACAGTAGCCGCTGGTAAGACTAAATTTGCTGTATCTACATCATTGCCTAAAGTATTTGGAATAGTCATTGGTAGAAAATCAAGCGAATCCGGATTGGTTGTTATCTGAGAGTCATCAGGTAAAATAATCCGTGCTTGCGACATGGCAACTGCCGCAAACATAAAAAATAAAAGTTGTAATAGTAGTTTTCGCTTCATCGGATGCAAACTTACATAAAATTTTGCCATGTGAGTGTAATCATCATATTTTTTTTGACTTTTTTAGAAGAAATACTCAATTGATCAATCTAATTAAACAACTAAAATGATTTTAAACAACTGTTTTCTGAAACATATAAACCGTTTTAATCAGAGCATTAAACTTTAACAACGTAAAACTTGTTATTAATGATAATAATCAATATATTTACATTTTTAGAACATGAATTTAAAAATCACAACATTAATAATTGCTCTTTTTGCTGTTGCCAGTTCCTGGTCACAGACTCTGTATTTTAGCACTATCTCTGAAAATAAATCATCGCAGAGAATTCCTGTATTGGAACACTTCACTACTGAAAGATGCAGCAATTGTCCACCGGTTTTGGCAGAGTTGATTGATTACTACAACTCTGAACAAAACTATTATATAATGTGCCATCATGCAGGCTTTATGGATGATTTTCTAACAACACCAAAACAGGAACAGATGCTTGAATTCTTCTATAATGGTGCTTCATATGTGCCTGCGGGAATGGTAGACAGACATTATAACGGATTGGATAATGATGGAGACGGATTCGCCGATTTAAGTCCGATATTTAAAGATGGTAACGGAAATGGAATCGAGAAAGTTAAGAGCAGATTAAAACACGCTCCAGTAGATGTTGACATATCCGGCACTTTCGATTTGGAGACCAACAAGTTGAACATAGATGTTACCGGCACTATAAACAGTGATTTGCAAAGAGAACTTGGACTTATAGTTTGGATTTTAGAAGACAATATCCCGGCTCAATACCAGGCAGGCTACCCGGATTATATTCATAGATTTGCATCACGAGATGCCTTAACCCACGTATTTGGCGACAAAATTGAAGATTTTTATGATGTAGGCGACACATTTAAAATGTCGTTTTCGTACGATGTAAATCCGGAATGGAACAAAGATGAACTTTATATTCTGGCTATGGTTGGGAATATTCATCCTACCGATATTAATGACAGGGAAGTACAAAACTCTACGCGGGTAAAAATTATGTCAATGCCATCTGATATATCAAATGCTCATCTGCCATATTTCGACATTTATACTAATCACAGTACTAATGTAATAACACTCTCTAATGTAGAAAATTCCAATATCGACATTTTCAACATTTCCGGACAAATCGTAAAAAGTTTACACTCATCCGATTTTACAAAACAGATAGATGCCAACAACTTTAATGAAGGTGTTTATATTATTAAGGTTGTAAAACAGGGTAAAAGTATGATTAAAAAAATTATTATTAGTTAAGTTTCAATCTTTTGTCTGCAAATGACAACTGCTATGTTATAAATTCTAAAACAGAAGTGTTTTTTTCTAATATAAAAGTGTGGAAAATTGCACTTCAGGCTTAATGTTCAAAAGTAATGATGGAATCTTCTATAATTCCCATTATTACT
>CAYFUW010000061.1:6495-12789 GCA_964346495.1 uncultured Dysgonomonadaceae bacterium | reverse complement strand
AATTGGTTTTAAACCTTATTTTACACAAAAAACCTTAGTAGAAATTTAAATACGACCAAATACGACCTTATTACCTTATTTTTTGCAAGCTATGTGAAACTTAGCGTGCTTCGCGAGAAACTTCTTCTTTATCCTATGTTGCTATGAGGTTAAAAAAATGTCGGGATTGCAAATCCCTCCGTCACTAGCATTCCAAAAGGTTTACTCGTTTACTATTTGCTTGTTTGCTGAATTATATCACGGTACTCTGTACCTTATTCGTACAATATTGACAATATCTACAAACACTATGCTAATCTGTAGCTTTTTTGCTGGTAGCTTTTGGCAATTAGCCATTGGTTTGGAAATAGCACATTGCGGTTATAATCCGCATTGTGCGTAATAATAAGCGATATGTGATGAGTGATGATACAAATCGTAATATCTTAGCGAGCTTTGCGAGACACAATATTTAATAAGATAGATTCTTCACTACGTTCAGAATGACACGAACGGGAATAAGTTTACAACGACACACCATGTAGGAGGAATTGAAAGAGGGACACAAATACCTGTGGCTTCGTGATAGTTTTGACGAAAGCAGAGCCATCGTCTCCATATATGCGGCTGACAGATACATCTTTAAACGACGTAGAGACGGAGCATGCTCCGTCTCTACATTGCGGTAAAAATAAACAATTTGTCTGAATATAAATCTACCCTACATATATTATATAAACAAAGAGCTGCCCTTTTGAGGCAGCTCTTATCTTTATACTATATCCATAAACTATTATGAGTTTTGATCTGTATCTTCAAGATGTTTGTTTTCTTGCATCTCTTGAAGTGGAATTTGATATCTCCATCTATCATCACGAGGCTCAACTACTTTACGCATACCTGTCCAGTGGTTTGTACCTGGATAATCGCGGTTGATACCTTTGTTCAAACGTTTCAAGTCGAAGAAAGTGAAACCTTCACCCCAAAGTTCAATTCTACGTTGTTGATATACATCTTCAACAGACATTGTTTCCGGGAATTCTGTTCCATCTTCATGTCTGGCTTCCATCAATGGTTTTAGAGCTGCTGCTGCATCTGCTTCTTTGCCCATATGAGCCAATGCTTCTGCTTCAATCAGATACATTTCAGGAACTCTCATGTAAACATAGTCCATTACCCAACCATCAAGCCAGCCGAACTTAAGACTTGCATACTGTCTTTTTGCACCCGATTGTGGTTGAGAGCCATCAGCTTCTGCATTAAACTGTTTCTTACGATAGTCAGTTTCAGGAATGCTTTCAAACAACTGTTTATCAATCAATCTAACTGAATAACCTAAACCTGCATATCCCGGAGTAAGGTTGGATGCGTGTGAAAAGAATGAAGCAAAAGTAGTTTGAGTATCTGCTGTATGGTCAAATCCCCACATCCACTCTGTATTTTCAATATCACAGAAACCGTCATTTATTTTATCCAATTCTTTATTCAATGTATAACCTGCTTGAGCTTTTTTAGCCAAATCTGCAGCTTTTTCCCATTGTTGAGAAAGCAGATAGTATCTTGCAGCAAGTCCCTGAACTACAGACAGGTTCATATAGTTTTTATTAGGACGTGTGTAAGTTTCCATATAAACAAGAGCTTTCTCTAAGTCACTCTCGATTTGTGCATAAACTTCACGTAATGTATTACGACCTTTTTTCGCATCGCGTTGTTCATCTGTCATTTCGTCAATAATACTGTAATACATAGGAACACCCGGTGCATCATAGTTAACCGCTCCTGTTTCTGTTACAGGGTGTTGGAAAAGTTGTATCAGATAGTAGTAAGAGAATGCACGTAATGCATAAGCGTGGCCAAGAGGACCTCCAAGATCTACCTCAGGGTTATCAATTGCAGCACATAAGTCCAAAACTTCGTTAGCTTTTGACAAAGTTGTGTAATATGTTACCCAGTTAACCATGGTACGTCTATAGTTCTCCATACGATTATCTAATTCATAGTCCCATTGGAACCAGTGCAGACGAAACAATGCTATATCCTGTCCCATAAGGTCTGTAGAGTGCATAACAGACATATGTGAAAAGTCATCATGTGATGTACTTCCACTAACACCAAACTGTACTAAGTGAGCCCAGGCACCCGGTAGAAAGTTTCTTTCAATAACACCGGGATCATCTGCAATAAGCTCAGCTAAGTCGCTATATGCTATATTATTGGTATATTCAATATCCATAAAGTCTTCACCACATGAAACAAACATGGTGATACTTATGAGTAATACTGTTAATAATTTGATATATTTCATAATTTTCTATTTTATTATAGTTGATTCAATTAAAATGTTAGACTTAAACCAATAGAATAAGTACTTAATGCGGAGTAAACATAGCCTGTTGATCCGCTAAAGCTTTGACGTGGGTCAAGACCTTTTCTAGCAGTTTTTAACCAGATATTATCACCTGTTAAGTAGATACGTGCAGCCTGGATATCAGCTTTTTGCAATAAACCTTTCGGTAAAGTATATCCCAAAGTTATATTTCTTAAAGAGAAATAAGAAGCACTTGTTAACCAACGATCACAAGTATCATTTCCTAATCTGTCTGTATACAACAGCTTAGGAGTATCTGTATTTGTGTTGGTTGGTGTCCATCTGTTCAACATATCTCTGTGCATATTTTGTCCGGCATCTCCCGTATTCATTAGTGAAGTATAGAAAGAGTCCCAAACATATCCACCCAACTGGAATGCAGTACTAATACTCAAGTCAAATCCTTTATAATCAAGAGTTGTTGATAAACCTCCATAGAAATCCGGAATTGCACTTTTTCCTGTTTTTCTTCTTGTTGCTTCAGTTGTAGTATAAACTGTTTCTACTTTCTCTTGTCCGGTCTCTTCATCTATAATAAAGTTTCCTTCTTCATCTTTGAAGTATTTGTTATACATTGCTTTCCCGTTTTCAGGGTCAACTCCTGCATACTCATAAGTGTAGTAGTCGTATAAGCTACCACCAACTTCTCTCCAATATGAACCTTGCACGTATCCTTCTGCTGGTTTATCAGAAGGCAGTTTGGTAAGTTTGTTTTTATAGTGTGTACCGTTGAATGCAATATTCCATCTGAAATCTTTTGTTTTAATAACATCACCATTTACTTCAAACTCAACACCAACGTTTTTCATATCGATATCGTTTACATATTTCCAGCTCGGATTTCCTTCTGATAAAGCGTACGGACGAGCATAAAGCATATCTTTAGTCTCCTTAACAAAGAAATCTGCATTAAGATTGAATCTGTGGAACAGACCTAATTCAAATCCCGCGTTAAAGTTATTACTTTTCTCCCATGTTAATTCAGGATTACCTCTATACACTAACGTAAGTGCTGGAGCATCATCTACACGGTTGATACGATACAAGTTTTCATAAACTCTTGAATAACCCAGGTTGTCATTACCTTGTGTTCCGTAACTTGCTTTAAGTCTTAAGTTGTGGATAGAGTTAATATCTCTCAAGAACTCCTCTTCCTTAACTCTCCATGCACCACCAAACGCGTAGAAAGAACCCCAGCGTACATCAGGATGGAAACGAGAAGATGCATCATATCTTAACGATGCAGATAGATAGTATCTGTCAGCATAGTTATATTCAACACGTGACATAAATCCTTCCAATGCATATTCTGAAGTGTAAGATGTTAAATCTTGATACATGGCAGCATTAGCAAACTCGGGATTATTTGGATCCAGGAAGTTAGTCATATGTCCATACAGATAGTTGTAGAAGTCATTTTTAGTCTCATGACCTAGCAACACGTTGAAAGAGTGCTTGTCAAATGATGGAGTCCAGGTAATCAACTGGTTAGCATTTAAAGCAGCATTTCTTGTGCTTGATTTATAACCACGACCACCAACGTTTAGAGCATCTCCACCTATTGGTGTAGCAAACTCTGAGTTTGTATTGTTAAATACGTCATAAGCCAGGTTGAATGAGAAGGTCAAATTATCCAAAATGTTAACATTCAAATATCCTCTTGAAGACAAGTTGTCAGCTACGAAGTTGTTTTTATTATGCAACGCAGTAGCTACAGGGTTTTGCTCTTGAGCATAAGGACGAGGTGGTTTATAATATGCATCAGTCTCTAATTCAGTACCAAAGTCATATTGTTTATTACCATTACGGTCAAGTATTAACTCACCATTATCGTCATACAGATAGATAGGATATATAGGAGCAATGTTTTGAGAGAACATAAACAGGTTAGAGTAGTTGGTACTTGTATTTCCAAATACGTTTTGTTTAGTATTTGTATATGACAAGTTAACACCTGTTTTAATTCTGTTACCAATAGATTGGTCAACTTTTGCACGAACTGCGATACGGTCGAAACTTGAGTTCACAACATATCCTTCGTCACCTAAGTACGAAACAGAAGCATAAGCCTGAGTTTTGTCGTTACCACCTGAAATACCTACGTTGTACTCTTGTCTGATTCCGTTTTCGAACGGGTCTTTTTGCCATGAGTCAGTCCATTTCAATGGAGCTGCTGCAGCAGCAGATGTCAATTTTCCTGTTAATGGATCGATAATATTATCATTATCAACTCCTTTATAGATATTATAAAACAAGTAGTCATTAATCAGGTTTTGAGCAGCATAAACTCTCGCACCTTCCGGATTATTTGCATAATCACCCTCTACAAGGTGATTTACAATAGATTCGTACATCATTTCGTAGTACTCACCCGGTGTTGAAACAATGTCATAGTTAGGAACACCTCTGGTGTTAAAGCCGAAACGTCCTTCAAAAGTAACGCGTGTTTGTCCTGCACTACCTTTTTTAGTAGTAATAATAATAACACCGTTTGAACCGCGCGCACCATACATAGAGTTAGCAGCAGCATCTTTCAAAATTGTCATAGACTCAATATCCTGGTTAGGAATTGAGTTCAAAGAACCTTCATAAGGAACACCGTCAACTATAATAAGTGGTTGTTGCGATGCTGAGATAGAACCGATACCACGAATAATAATTGAAGCGTTTGAACCCGGAGAACCGTTGCTACTTGAGATTTGAACACCAGATGATGCACCTTCAAGAGCTTTTGACAAACTTGAAACTTGCATCTTTTGGATTTTATCTCCAGAAATTTGAGCAGCTGATCCTGTAAATGAACTTTTCTTAGTTGTACCGTATGCAACAACAATTACTTCGTCCAATACTTCTGTATCCGGCACCAATGTAATATTTACGTTTGCAGATACAGGAACTTCTTGCGTAACATAACCCACGTAAGAAACAACTAATATGCCACCTGCAGGAGCCGATAATGAGAAATTACCATTATGGTCAGAAGCCACACCTTGAGTTGTGCCTTTGATATGGATGTTTACTCCAATCGCGGGTTCGCCATCCTCATCCACTACGGTACCACGTACCTGTGTCTGAGCCATCACAATCCCTATTCCTAAAAAGAATAGAGACAAAAACAATGTTAGTTTTCTTTTCATAAACTCTACTTTTAAATTAAACATTTAAATTATAATTTTCTATTAAAACTATGCAGTGCATAGCAAAAACTCTTCTCATAGCACACCTCTAATACACTTTTGTGCAATATTATTCTGGTTATTGAGCGTCTGCTTACTGTTGAACAGTGCAATTGCATAATAGTATTTATTTTGCAAATATAAATGAATTTTTTGATATACAAGCATTGATTTCGTTTTTTTTCGCCATTTTCGTAAATATTATCGAAACAAAAGTCCTAAATTATTACAAAAAGGATTTTGAGCGTTTTTTGTGAAGCAGGGAGATAGTGATTAGTATGTAGTGTGGAGTTTGTAGTATGTAGTAGTTTTTAGTTTTGAGTATATAGTTGTTTAGTAGAATTTATATTTTTACACCAAACTTACCCGGATTGTTATACATAAATATCAGCAGCTTTGTTATTTCAGCATTCAGAGTACAATATTTCAAATAATCTTCTTCCGATAAGTATTTATGTTGCTTTGCAAAATCCAACCAAACAAGTGTTTCACTGTTTTCACCTAAACAATCTGTTATTTTCAACAAAAAGTTTTTTTGATAATCTCTTTTTCTATAAGCTTCTGCTAAGTTGGCACATACAGATCTGGATGAACGCCTTATTTGACTAGTTAACGAATACTGTTCATCCTTCGGAAATGAGAGAGTTAAGTCAAAAATTTCACAACCTTGTTCAAATGCCTTCTTATAAACAATCAAATCCCTAAAATCACCAAACTTATTACGCTCAACACTCATAACCTAAAAATTCTAAAAAATAATAACTACACACT
>CAYFUW010000061.1:0-6395 GCA_964346495.1 uncultured Dysgonomonadaceae bacterium | reverse complement strand
ACTACACACTCAAAACTACATACTACATACTAAATAAACTCATCTCCAAATTTAAACTTCACATCTGTAATAAAATGCTTGATACGTTGCTCCTCTTCTTTTTTGCAGATAAGTAGTGCATTGTCCGACTCTGCCACGATATATCCATCCAACCCCTGGATTACAGCCAACTTGCCATTTTCTAAAGTTACAACGTTGTCGTTACTTTCAACAAATAGTGTGCTGCAGTGTAAACTGGCATTGTTGTTTTCGTCTTTTTGCGCGGTTTCGTGTAGTGAGCCCCAGGTACCTAAGTCTGACCAACCAAAATCGGCTTCGATTACATATACATTATCCGCTTTTTCCATCACACCATGGTCTATAGAGATATTTGGACAGAACGGGAAAGCTTCATCAATAAATTTTTTCTCCTCGGGAGTGTTAAAAAGTGCTTTACCCTCTTCAAACTTATGGTACAAATCGGGCAAGTGACTTTGGAATGCATCAATAATAGCATTTACATTCCATAAAAATATCCCTGAATTCCATACAAACTCGCCACTTTCAATAAATACTCTTGCCAACTCGATATTTGGCTTTTCTGTAAATGTTTTTACTTTTTGAATATTTTCTAACGAGTCTTCTCCTTTTTGAATATATCCGTATCCTGTTTCAGGACGACTGGGCTTAATCCCCAAAGTCAACAAGAAAGGATTTCGGGAAATAAAGGTCAACCCACGTTGTATTTCCGATAAGAAAAAATCCTCATTTATAATAAGATGATCCGACGGTGCTACCACAATATTGGCATTGGGATTAATTGCTCTAATTCTGTAAGTAGCAAATGCAATAGCAGGAGCTGTATTACGACGCATAGGTTCTAACAAAATTTGCGACTCTTTAAGCTGCGGAAGTTGCTGATGTGTAAGGTCATAATAGGCATCGTTTGTAACTACAAAAATATTTTCGACAGGTATTATTTTGCTAAACCTATCGAAAGTACTCTGTAATAAAGAGCGTCCTGTACCAAAAAAATCGAGAAACTGCTTCGGTCTCTTCTCTCTGCTATAGGGCCAGAAACGACTTCCCACCCCACCGCTCATTATAACACAAAAGTTATTGTTGTTCATATTTCAAAAGCTTTTTATGTTATGTGTGTATGAATCAACCAAATAGAATAACTATCGCATAAATTCTACAACTCACAACAATGTTAAATAAATGTTACTCTAATACATTAAACGCAAATTTATGTTTTTTATTTGGTAAAAACGTGCTAAAAAGATTTTTTTATTGAAAATTTTATGTACTTTTGCAGTCACATTTCTACGAGATGCCCAGATGGCGGAATTGGTAGACGCGTTGGTCTCAAACACCAATGGATGCAAATCCTTGCCGGTTCGATCCCGGCTCTGGGTACTATTAAAAACGACAAAACACTCACAACCTGACAGTTGTGAGTGTTTTTATTTATTTCTAAGCGAGCAAAAAGCAAAACCCCTTACCGAATAGAAACGGCTAAGGGGTTTTATAGAAATTAAAAAGAGAGTACTATTTATCTATAACAATATCGGTTTCCAGATGATTATCCGGTGACACGATAATATTAAACACATCTACTCGCAGCTTTATCTGTTCGGGATTATCCCATAGCTCTTTTATAATCACCTGAATAGGCTTGTCAGGCTCTAACACCAACTGACCTAAAGGATAGTTCTCGATATTATATTCGCTCCGAATTCTGATACTATAAGGAACTGAACTTTCATTTGTGAATGAAACAACACAAATTGGCTCTCCGTTTCTCTCTTTTCTTTCATTAGTTATACTTAATGAAGCTTTAAATAGTGCATCAGCTTCGGGGAAACGAGCTATAATATTGTCATCAACATAAACTGCAGTGCGTCTGTTTATCAACGCTTCCTTTACCGCTTCTTCACTTTTCTCAGTTGCGAAAACCAGTGTCATAGGACGATGAGAATCGCGATACGAATAGTACAAATCTCCATGAGCGTCGCTATTTCCAAGCATCGTAAGGTTGTACTCCTCTGCAATTCTGTGTGCTATAATATTATATCGACCGTTTACTACCTCTACGCCTCGCAATATTCCCATATCAAACAGTTCTTTATGAAACTGTGTAAAAATGGCAGTATCTTTTTTATCCCACCAGGAATACCCGGGATGGTTGTAGAAGACGAAAGCATCTTGTTTCTGAGCCTCCAGAAAAGGTGCCATTAACTCCTCCTTCTTGATGTTATCTTTCATGATAAACTCCTTTTTGGACACCTTCATGTAGTCAATTGGCAGTTTATTTACATCTTTCAGAAAAATGGCATTGTTGTGATATGGTGGAACTCTTGGCGAAATTTCACCGCCGTTTATCACAATCAAATCCTTACCTTTAGCTGCTTCAAGTGCAATTTCGTATGGCTTATTGTAATCTTTGGCAATCAACTCGGGGTAGGCTTCGTAATCGATATGTTCGGTCATTGCAATAACGTCCAAACCTTCACGCAAAGCTTCAGCCACCCTAAAATTGGGCCAAACAGAACCATCGGAATATACCGTATGCAGATGAAAGTCGCACTTTAAAGTTTTATACCCCGGAATATCGGGGATATTCACTTTTTGAGCAAAAACATTACTTGTTACCATAAGGATTACAGCAATTAGCAGAGTTGTTTGTACAATTCTTCTTTTCATGAAAAGTGGTTGTTTTAAAGATGTTATTACTATTTTTCATTGATCAATATAAAACTTCTAACTTTTCTTTGTCCGTAATGGTCAAATTTTTTGTTGTCGGTTGGATAATTAACAACACCATTATATGGCTGATCTTTTATCCACATTGTTGTAGAGCCACCTCCATCGATATTAAGTGCCGACCTTGGATTGAAGTTGTCTTGCAAAACCTCTGTCAACTCTTTGGCACTCATACCTTCGGAAACGCCATCTCTTCTTCCATCAACAGTAATTAAAATCAGTTTATCATCTGCGGTTAAAGCAACAGCTGTACGCGGATGCCTTACTCCCTGATGCCTTCTGTAATCTTCATACTCCAAAGACTCAAGCGACAAATCTTTTATGTTACCAATAAAGGTAGCACCTACAGGTTTATAATTGTCGATTAACATTGGTGCACCCGAAATAATATTGGGAAATCCGCTTTTAAGATAGCTTTCGTTAAATCCGAAATTGATAGTGTGATTCGAATTTTTGCTATCGGTGAAAAATGCTCCCTCATGCTTCCAATAACGAAGATGATCTCTCGGTATCGTTACTGAAGCATGGATAGAGTCATTCGACTTAACAAAAGATGCATCTGACTCATATGTTCCGTAAACTCCTGCTATTGCATCATATCTGATTGCAACACTTGACAAAGAGTCAGCAGGATTAACATTAACTACCGAAACGGTGTAATCTTTATTTAAATCTATAATTAGCGCATTGATTATTTGATGTGCGTTTTGAGATTCGACAAAACCTGTGAAATTGTACCACATAATTCCATCCCGGACGGGTGTTACAACCCACTTGAGCTTACTATTCTGCCCAAACAGTGATGTCGCTGAAAATATAAAAAATACGAAAAATGCCGAATGAAAGATTTTCTTCATTTTTTTAATATGTATTTTGAACTAAAACTCCGCCTGATAGGTTGATTTGACTGCCCGGAATTGGAAGCCAGATATTGTTTTCAGAACTTGTATTTTCTAACCAGGTTGCTCTGCCTGTACGAACATAATCCTGATATAAAAATCCTTCACTGAAAAACTCTTTTCTACGCTCTTCCAAAACTTCGTTAATAACTTTTTCTTCTGAATTAAACTCATCGATAGTTATCTCTGCTATACCTCTTAATGTTTTTATCGCGTTAAGATAGGTCAATCCTTCTTCCTGGCTCAATCCTTCAGCACAGATTAGATACATTTCAGACAAACGTGATACTATCAAAGGTTGAACATCCCAATATTTGCTAACAATGTTATTGAAAGTACCATCTGCATTTGTAATCGTCAAAAGATTAACCTCTTCGCGAACATCGTTATCTGAATATAGCTCTTCGAAAACCTCTTCAGTTGGCTGAACAAAATATGAGCCGGCCCAAGTTGTTCCGTAGGGCCAGAACAGGCTCGACATTCTTAAATTTGTTTCGCTTTTTAAATTAGCAAATGCAAAAATTATCTCTGTACTTGAACCTGTATTTCTGAAAATTCTGCCATAATCGACATCCAGAGTCAAACCAGATGTGCTGATTACATCTTTTGCCAAAGTTGCAGCTTCGCTTTTTCTTCCGAGATGAAGTAAAACTCTTGCTTTATAAGCTTTGACTGCATGACTTGAAACTCGTTTAAATCCGGTTTCAGAATGATTCTTTGTATTTGCTATAGCGAAATCCAAATCTGAAAGTATCTGTTGATAAACTTTATCTTTCGGGTCTCTGGGTATATTTTCAGTTTCAGTTGTTAAGAAAATAGGCACATCACCAAAAGATGTAACTAATTGGAAATAAGCCATAGCTCTAAAGTACATAGCTTCTCCTTTTATTCTGTTTAAAGTTGTAGCATCGCCACCCTCTCCAATCAATTTATCTGCAGCCTGAATAATATTATTGGCATTATAGATAGTCTTATAGTTATCGTTCCAAATAGTATTTGAATATGCAAATGAATCATCAATACCCATACCTGTAATCATTTTTCCATAATTACCGCTACTTCCTGAAAGAGCAGTCCATGTATAGTTTCCACCTCGCATATCGGCAATAACATAGATATCACGTGCAGGGATTGCACTACGATATAGCCCATTCAAAAACAGAGGAATATTTTCAGCATTTATTCGGTCTGGCGAAATACCGTTTTCCGGATCCAAATCCAGCATATCACTGCAACTTGCAAAAAGCATTAATGAAACGAAAAGCAGTGAAAAATATTTGAAATTAAAAAATTTAGTTTTCATTGATTTAATTTTTAAAAGTTAATATTTAATCCCAACAAGAAAGAAATTGGTTTTGGTGTTACAAGGTTGTCTTGTCCTGCAAGCTTAGCATCGGTTGACGAACTAGCTTCAGGGTCGTAACCTGAATATTTTGTTACTTTGAAAACATCTGATACTGAGCCATAAACTCGTAATGAAGAGATGCCCACTTTTTTCACCAAGTTTTGAGGAATGTTATATCCCAATGTAATGTTTTTAAGTTTCAAGAATGAACCGTCTTCCAAATAATAGGTCGAGTTTTTTGTGTTGTATAAACCTTTTGTGGCTCTCGGCACTGTATTACTTGTACCTGGACCTGTCCATCTATTATCAACATTATCAGCAATCATGTTATAGTCTAACGCACCCATGTGGTCCAAACCTCCGCGCCAAACAGCCGCAACCTTATTTCCGTATGCGTAGTTCATAAAGATAGATAAGTCTAAATTCTTATATTGAAATTTATTGGTAAAACCACCAAAGAATTTAGGCATAGGCGAACCTAATACTACTCTATCCGATGAGTCAATAATACCATTTCCATCAACATCTTTATATTTCATATCGCCCGGGCGAACTCCCTGATTATACATTCTTTCGGGGATTTCATCTACTGTTTGGAAAATTCCTTCTTGCTCGTAAGCATAGAAAACACCGATTGGCTGACCTACAATTATCGCGTTCCATCCACTTACAGAAATTGGTTTATCATCAATCAATTCTGTAACTTCGTTCTTAATAAACGAAATATTGAATGAGGTATTCCAAATGAAATCAGGTCTTTGAATATTTTTTGTCTCTAGCATGAACTCATGTCCAATATTTTTCATTGAGCCAATGTTTTCAGTTTTTGTAGTAAAACCTGTAGTGCTCAATACCGGAACATTGTAAAGCAGGTCGTGTGTCTCTTTATTAAAGAAATCGTATGTTAAGAATATTCTATCTGAAAACAGTGCCAAGTCAAGTCCCACGTTAAATTGAGTTGAGGTCTCCCATTTTAAGTTTTCATTACCCGGTGACGATATTGCCAATCCTGATGTATTATCGTAATTGTAACCTCCTGAAGCTAAAGGCAAGTAGCTGAAATTACCAATACCTTCCTGGTTTCCAGTATTACCCCAGCTTAATCTTAATTTACCAAATGTTATTTGTTCGGGCATATTGAAAACCTCTTCTTCAGAGAATGTCCAGGCACCTGAAACAGCGGGGAAAATATCGTATCTGTTGTCTTTGCTAAATCTTGAAGAACCATCTCGTCTTAACGAGCCCGACAGATAATACTTGTTGTCATAATTAAGCTGGAAACGACCGAAAAGAGAGGTTAGTGCATACGCAGTTTTATTTCCTCTTGCAGTAATCTCAGTTGCATCGCCGATATGGATAAATTCATCGGATGGGAATACAGAACCTGTTACAGATAAATATTTATA
>CAYFUW010000060.1:0-12809 GCA_964346495.1 uncultured Dysgonomonadaceae bacterium | reverse complement strand
TACAAATATATAAAAAAAGCGGTGATAATGCCTAAATTTTGACAATTCACCGCTATTAATTATATGTTTTTATAAACTAAAACTAATCAGGCACTACTTCTAATGCTTTTTTTGCGTCAATTCTTTTCGTTACCTGAGCATAAATAAACAATGCTATTGCTGCAATGGCTCCAATTCCAACAAACACATACCATATATAGTGTGCGTTGGCTGTTGCTGCACTGTATGCTACAGTATCGAGAACTCCTGCTTCGTTGGTGAATAATCTGGGATCGGGACAATATTTTTCGAGTAAGAAACCCGAAATACCAAAAGCAAAAAGATATGAGAAGAATGAATTCAGATTGCTAAATCCTAAATATAAACCTTCCTCACCTTTAGGTGCTTGCAACGAAAAATACTCCAAGTATCTTGGTGAAATAAAACATTCTGCAATTGCTTGAAATGCAATACCGATAATCATCATAAATGCAACAGGGTGCATTCCTAAAATATTGTCAGTTCCGATTTGATTACCAAACGACATGATTAAAGCAGAAACCGGAATTATAAACATACCTATCATCATAGATGTGAGTGCACGTCTTTTTTTCATAAATGAAGTTATAAAATTCACACTTACGAAAACAACAAGCGGGTTCACATTGGCATACCAGCCGGGTGTAGCTCCATCTCCAATAAGACGAATTACATACTTAGGCATTGTTGAATACATTTGGCCTTGAATCATCCAAAAACCGCTCACAATAAGAATAAGAGCCATTAGACGTCCGTTGGTAAATACTTTCAAAAGTGCACTTAGCAATTCTGATGCAGATTTTCCTTCGCCTTCGGTATGAGACGATTTATAGAAAAAGAATACCAGGATGAAAGCCAATAGAGTCATCGATGCTGAAAAGAAATTCAGATAAACCAAGCCTTGGTCACCCATGCTTTGTCTGAGTGGATCAACTACCGTTTTACCTGTAAATGCACCGATATTCACCATCATGTAGAAAATGGCATAACCTTTTGCTCTGTTTTCGGTGGTTGTTTCGCGTGCAACAGTACCCGAAATAATCGCCTTTATAAACGAACCGCCAATTACGATAAAAATAAGAACCGGTATAATAGACCATTGATGAATACTTTCGGTAAGTCCGGTAAATTGTGTAACCATACCGTAATTAACCAAGCCTGCACTTTGCAGCAAAGTTGGCACAAGACCTAATCCACCATAACCAATTGTAAGCAATCCGAAAGCAAGTATAATTGCTTTTCTAAATCCCATTTTATCGGCAATGGCTCCGGTAAAGGTCGGCAGTAAATACAAAAATGCCGAGAAAAGTCCGGCTATAATACCTGCCTGTATATCAGAAAATCCCCAAACGTTTGACAAATACAACGTTATTACAATAAATACGGCATAATATGCCAATCGTTCGAGTAGTTCTACAAAGTTTGCTACCCAAAATGCTTTTGAAAATTTGTTCATTATTTAATCTGTTTTTATGTCGTAAAATGACGAATTATAAAAAAATAATTGCAAAGATAATAAATTAGCGCAAAAATCAAGTATCTATCTCAAACAATACTTTAATTGCTAATGCAAATCAACAACCGTAATTCCCGCTCCACCAAACTGCACATGCTCATCTTGATAGTTTGACACACCAATAACGGTTGAAAGATATTCTCTGATAATTTGACGCAGTGCACCAGTGCCTGTTCCATGCAAAATCCTAACACGTCTAACACCCAACTGAATAGCATCATCAATAAAGTACATTACAGATTGCAATGCTTCATCGCCACGCATTCCGCGGACATCGATATCTTGTTTGAAATTGAGTTTCTTTTCGTGAATCAATTCGCGTGTTGTAGAGTTTGTTAATGTAGGTTTGGAATCTTTTTTAAGCTGATTTTTACTCACTTTTTCCAACTTATCTATATCTACTGTAGATTTTATCACACCAAAAGCCACAGTTGCTTTTTTATTGGAAATTTCCAGGACTTCTCCGGCTGTTGTCTGCCCTTTCAATCGAACTGCATCGCCAACTTCAAGTTTGCCATCTATCACATTTTGAGTTTTGGCAGGTTTCTTTGTTCGCTTATCGGTACGTTTTCGCTCTTTCTGAGTTGGCATCCCGCTTACCTTTTCCTTAAATTCCGAAAGCGATTGCCTTGCCTGTTTTGTACGCTCTTTATCTGCCTGAGTCTCTTTAATCTCCCTAATAGTCTGCTCTATTTTTGCATTACTTTCCGCGAGCAACATTTGCGCCTGTTGCTTTGCTTGTGTTATAATCTCTTTTTTCTGAGAATTGATTTCCGACAAGTTCGATTCGTATTTCTCTTTTATATCTTCCAGACGTTTCCGCTCTACACGTATCTCGTTTCGTTTTCGCTCCCAATAACGTCTGTCGCGATTTATATCTTGCAGATACTTGTCCATATTTACATAATCGCTGCCAACGATTTCCGAAGCGTGATCGATAATATCTTCGGGAAGTCCAATTTTTCTTGCAATCTCAACTGCAAACGAACTGCCCGGATTTCCGATTGACAATTGAAACAATGGCTGCATTCTGTGGCGGTCGTAAAGCATAGCACCGTTAATTACGCCCTTGTTTTCATTTGCAAAATGTTTAAGATTCTGGTAGTGAGTTGTTATCACTCCGAAAGATTGTTGACGATTAAATCTATCCAACAACGACTCTGCGATAGCTGCACCTATCTGTGGCTCTGTACCACCGCCAAACTCATCAATTAAGAGAAGTGTGTTTTTATTGCAATTTTTCACGAAAAACTTCATGTTTTGCAGATGCGAGCTGTATGTTGACAAATCGTTTTCGATAGATTGCTCATCGCCAATATCGATAAAAATATCCTGAAAAATGCCAACTGTTGAGTTTTCTCTCACCGGAATTAACATTCCGCACTGCAACATATATTGCAACAGACCAACGGTTTTCAGACAAACTGATTTTCCGCCTGCATTGGGACCTGAAATTACCAAAATACGATTCTCTTCGTTCAGTTCTATATCGAGCGGCACGACTTTTCTGTTCTGTTTCTTCAAAGAGAGATAAAGCAACGGATGAATGGCATGCACCCAATCTATAATCAATCTGTTTTCGAAAGCCGGTTTTATAGCATTAATCTGTAATGCAAATTTCGCTTTTGCACGGATAAAATCGATTTGTGCCAAGTAGTCGTACGATTGCAATAAATCAGGTAAATATGGTCGGATATAATCTGTAAATTCTGTAAGGATTTTTATAATTTCACGACGTTCTTCGCTTTCGAGTTCCCTGATTCTGTTGTTCGCTTCAACAACTTCTGCCGGTTCTATATAAACCGTTTTTCCCGAAGCCGATTCGTCGTGCACAATCCCTTTTATTTTTCGCTTATATGACGGATTTATCGGGATTACCAATCTGCCGTCGCGCATACTTGGTGTAACATCTTTTTCAACCAAACCTTCGGATTGTGCTTTGCGTAAAATTGTGTTTAACGTACGAGATATTCCGTTAATTGTAGATGTAAGTTCCCTCCTGATTGTTGATAATTGAGCCGATGCGTTATCTCTTATTTGCCCAAATTCATCAATTATTGTCTCTATCTTTTTTACAATTTGCGGCGATGTGTAAACATTTTCGCTCAGTTTTGTAAGATATGGATATAACGATGCTTCATCTTCATCCTTTTTAAAGAAAGAAACAATTGTATTTATCGTTCGAAGTGACTTAAGCAGCTCAGCAAGTGCACCTTGCTCAATCCATGAGTGTTCTATTCTAATTCTTTTGAGAGCATCCCGCACATCGTAAAAGTTGTCGGAAGGGAACACATCTTCGCCTTGTAAAATTTGAACAAACTCGTCGGTTTGCGAAAGATTTGTGTTTATCTCTTCATATTTGCAGGAAAACTTCATCTCTTCCACTTTCTCTTTTCCAAGCGGACTTAGACAGTGGTTTTCCAACAAATGCCTTATACGAAAAAACTCTATTTTCTGTTCAAAATTTTCGGGATATATCACGAGACAATTCCTGTTTTTTTATCTGTTAAAACTTAACCTTTTGCCTTTTTTATCGGTAATTACCTTTCCATCGGAAAAGACCAAACTACCATTTACGAAAGTTTTCTCAATAGAATTATTAAAAACGTACTGTTCGAAAGGCGACCAACCACATTTATACAAAATATTTTCGCTGCTTACTCTGTAGCTCTTTTTCGGATTTATCAAAACCAAATCGGCAAAGTAGCCTTTTCTAATATATCCTCTGTCTTTTATTTTGAAAAGTTCGGCAGGTGCGTGACACATTTTATCTACTACAAACGAATGAGTGAAAATTCCTTCATCTGCCATCTGCAACATTGTTTGTAAAGAGTGCTGCACAAGTGGTATTCCCGATGCAGCCTGCAAACATCCGCCCTCTTTTTCAGTCGGCAAATGTGGTGCATGGTCGGTAGCAACAACATCCAACTTTCCATTTTTAAGTGCTTCACGCAAAGCATCGCGATCGGCTTTGGTTTTCACTGCCGGATTACATTTTATTTTGGCACCCAAACGCTCGTAATCTTCATCTGTAAACCAAAGATGATGCACGCAAACTTCGCCTGTAATTTTTTTATCGGCAATTGGCGAATCCTTCAACAGACTCATCTCTCTTGCTGTCGACAGATGCAGAATGTGCAGTCGGGAGCCATATTTATCGGCAAGCTCAATAGCCTGAGCTGATGAAACATAACATGCCTCATCGCTTCTGATTTGCGGATGATATTGGATAGGAATATTTTCGCCAAACTTCTTTTTGAAAATATCCACATTGTTTCTGATAATCTCCTCTTTTTCGCAATGCGTTGCAATAAGAGAGTCAACTTCGGCAAAAATAGCTTGTAACGATTTTTCATTATCAACCAACATATTTCCCGTTGATGCGCCCATAAATAGTTTAACGCCGCAAGTTTTCTTATTATCTATTTTGATTAATTCTTTAATATTATCGTTTGTAGCACCGAGATAGAATGAAAAGTTTGCCACCGATTTTTGCTCCGCCAACTCCAATTTCTCATCCAACAAATCGTTGGTTATAGTTTGCGGTGCGGTATTCGGCATATCCATAAACGATGTTACACCACCTGCAACAGCTGCACAACTCTCAGAAAAGATATCGCCTTTGTGTGTCAGTCCCGGTTCACGAAAATGCACCTGATCGTCGATAACTCCGGGAATCAGATACATTCCCGAAGCATCTATTATCGTTTTGCAACTATCTAAAATATTTTGTGGTAACTCCGAAGTATATATCTCCTTTATCCGCTCATTTTCTATCAAAACCGAGCCAATAAAAGAGACACCTTCATTAATAATTAAAGGTTTATGTATAAGTATCATGTAGTTATTTAGATTCTATCAGTTTGGTACGTGGTTTGATTTTTCCGGTAATTTTTCGCCAACGCAGGTTGATAACACCGAAAAATGCTTCGCCAAATATGCTTGTATTCATTTTTGAAACGCCAAGTTTTCGATTTACAAATACAACTGATACTTCCTTTATTTTAAATCCTAAAACCATGGCTGTATATTTCATCTCAATCTGAAACGCATACCCCTTGAATTTCACTTCATCCAAATTTATAGTTTCCAGCACTTTACGTCTGTAACAAACAAATCCGGCTGTAGTATCTCTCACTTTCATCCACGTAATTATTTGCACATATATCGATGCGAAATATGACATCAGAACTCGTCCTATGGGCCAGTTCACAACATTCACACCCGAACAATATCTCGAACCGATGGAAACATCGTAGCCGTCTCTCTCACATGCAGCAAGAAGTCGTGGCAAATCTTTAGGATTGTGAGAAAAGTCAGCATCCATCTCAAAAATATATTGATATTCTCTTGCCAATGCCCACTTAAACCCGTGAATATAAGCTGTTCCTAATCCCAATTTTCCGGTTCGTTCCTCGATAAAAAGTCTGTCAGGAAACTCTTCTTTTATCAATCTGTGGACAATAGCTGCCGTACCGTCGGGCGAATTATCGTCAACAATCAGTATGTCAAACTTGGGTTCTAAATCGAAAACAGCTTTTATAATGCTCTCGATGTTCTCTTTTTCGTTGTAAGTTGGAATTATTACTAATTTATCCGACATAGTGCAATAATTTTATTTTATGCCAAAAATACAATTTTTACAGATAAAAGCCATCAAAAATGTGGTAATTTAATTTTATAATGCATAAAAAAGGGATATTTGACCGAAATTTTGATTTTTCCGGCTAAATAACAACACAACAACACTCTAATTACAAAATTGACAATCAATTAAATAGTAAGTAATAACATACAATTGTACAAACTTCTCATTTTTTTGATTAATTTTGTAATCGAGATAGAAAGATGCTATATCAAAAGTATTACTGATGTTTCTTATTGTCGTTGCCTAAGGGCGATTCTGCGAATTCTGAATGCAGTGAAGAATCTATTTCTTTGTCCGATGTCTGATGACCGAAGTCCGAAGAAATACTGAGAGTTGTGGGTATTACCACGCGAAAGGATTCGCGCGGAAGCTATAAAAAAATTGAGTGCTTTGCGACAATCTTTGCGTGCTTTGCGAGAAACAACATCTTGAAATAGTGGACATTAATACTTCAGCAACATGCTTTTTTGACATAGCTATTATTTTGCAAATAAATAAAAAAAACAGATGAAAATCCAGATTATCAATGGTCCGAATCTCAATTTGCTTGGATTAAGAGAGACAAACATATACGGAAGTACATCGTTTAATGATTACTATAAATTATTGACTCAATGGTATCCTGATATTTCATTTAACTATTTCCAATCGAATGTTGAAGGCGAAATAATCAATGTTATTCATGAAACCGGATTCAGTTACGACGGAATAATCATTAATGCAGGTGGTTATACTCACACATCGGTTGCTATTCGCGATGCCATAAAATCGGTAAATACTCCCGTAGTAGAAGTGCATATATCTAATGTATATTCTCGTGAAGAGTTTCGTCACAAATCATTACTGGCAGACGTTTGCAAAGGTGTGATAGTTGGATTTGGAATGGATTCGTACCGATTAGCAATAGAATCATTTATAAATAAAAACAGATAGAAAACTATGATGCGTAAACACACAAAAATAGTTGCAACCATCTCTGACAAGAGATGCGATACAGATTTTCTCAGACAGTTGTATGAAGCTGGAATGAACGTAGTTCGACTGAATACGGCTCACCTTAACGAAGAAGGTTTTAGAAAAATTATAAACAACGTTAGAGAAGTCTCGTATAAAATTGGTATTTTAATTGACACCAAAGGTCCCGAAATTAGGACAACTGTTACTGAAGAACCAATAGAGTTTAAAACAGGTGATAAAGTTAAAGTAATGGGCAATCCTTCGGGAATTTCATCAAAAGAGATTATCTACGTATCGTATCAGAATATTGCAGAAGAGATGAATATCGGTGATGATATCCTGATTGATGATGGCGAAGTTGATTTGAAAGTGGAAGAAGTTTACTCTGACTACCTGATGTGTTGCGCACAAAATGACGGTACAGTTGGTAGTCGTAAAAGTGTGAATGTTCCGGGTGTACGAATTAACTTGCCTTCAATTACAGAACGCGACAAAAAATTTATAAAGCTTGCCGTAGATTTAGATATCGATTTTATAGCTCACTCGTTTGTACGAAACAGAGATGATATTTTAGCCGTGCAAGAGATTTTAGACGAGTTGAATAGTCCGATTAAAATAATCGCGAAAATCGAAAACCAGGAAGGCGTGGACAATGTTGACGAAATATTGGAAGTTGCCTACGGCATTATGATTGCGCGCGGCGATTTGGGAATTGAAGTGCCACAAGAAAAAATACCGGGCATTCAGCGTATTCTTATCAGAAGAGCGGTGCAATACAAAAAGCCTGTTATTGTTGCCACTCAAATGTTGCACTCTATGATACACAACCCACGTCCAACCCGTGCCGAAATCACAGATATTGCCAATGCAATTTATTATCGTACCGATGCAGTTATGCTTAGCGGCGAAACGGCTTACGGAAAATATCCGGTTGAGTCTGTACGCACAATGGCAAAAACAGCTTACGAAGCCGAGCAGACAAAACTGACAGAAAACGATATCCGGGTTCCATATAAAGATGACGACGATAGAGAAGTTACTGAGTTTCTTGCAAAACAAGCGGTAAAATCATCGATGAAACTGAATGTAAAAGCGATAGTTACAGACAGCCACACCGGACGCACGGCAAGAGTTTTGGCTGCATTCCGTGGCAAAAGTCCGATTTACGCCATTACAACCACCGAAAGATTAGCTCGTGAGCTATCTCTTTCATACGGAATTTGGGCTGAACACATGTGGGGCAAAGGCGACGGCAACACCAAAGAGAGCCGAAGAGCATATTTTACCGAAGCAATTCAACAACTCATTAAAAATAAGATGATTGAACCAAAAGATAGAATTGCCTATCTTGGTGGAAGTTTTGGTGAGAAAGGCGGTACAACATATTTAGACATTTCGGAAGTTTATAAAATTTTAGAGGCAAAAGAGAAATATAACCTACCCGATTATACAATCTAAAATCAACAAAATCATCAGAATGTACTCATCCATAGACGAATATATTTTAGAACACATGGAACCGGAACCGCCATTACTTGCCGAAATGTATCGGGAAGCGCAAGTGAAATTGTTGCACGGGAATATGGTTTCGGGACATTTACAAGGCAGATTGCTAAAGATGTTGATGAAGATGATTCGACCGAATCGTGTGTTGGAAATCGGAACATTTACCGGATATTCCGCTATATCGATGGCGGAAGGATTGGCTGATGATGCCGAACTACACACAATAGAGGTTGACGACGAAATGGAAGATTTTATCCGAAAATATCTCGATAAAACTCCACTTTCAGATAAAATAACACTGCATATTGGCGATGCAATGGAAATAGTCCCAATTTTTGACGATAACTATTTCGATTTTGCTTTTATAGATGGCAATAAACGAAATTATTGGGAAACTTACGAGTTGATTCTCCCTAAAATTTCGTCAGGCGGTTTTATCATAGCTGACAATACGCTTTGGTATGGAAAAATATTAGAACCTGTTGCTTCAAACGATTGGCAAACCAAAGGCATTATCGCCTTTAACGAAAAATTGGCTGCCGACACGAGAGTAGAAAAGGTAATTCTACCGATTCGTGACGGCTTGACATTAATTCAAAAAAAACAGAAAGAATGGAATCACAAAGACAACAAAAAATAAACAGACTTATTCAGAAAGAGTTGAGCGGAATATTTTTAGTAGAAACAAAGAAAATGCCTGGCACACTCATCTCTGTTACAACTGTTCGTGTAACTCCCGACCTTAGTATAGCGTATGCATATCTAAGCATTTTCCCTTCGGAAAAAGGCGAAGAGCTGTTGCAAAACATTACAGATAATGCAAAATCTTTGCGTTTCGAATTGGGCAAAAGAGTCGGAAAACAGCTGCGAGTAGTACCCGAATTGCGTTTTTTCATTGATGACTCGCTCGATTATATCGACAATATTGACAGATTGTTGAACAACGATTAATAGCTTAGTTTTGATTTGCTCAAAGTAATATGAATGTCTCTTTTTTCATCGCTCGACGATATCTTTTCTCCAAGAAATCGCACAATGCTATCAATGTAATTTCCATTATTTCGGTAATTGGAATTTGCATAGCTACAATGGCGATGGTTTGTGTATTATCGGTATTTAACGGATTTGCCGGAATTATCGAAAATCAGTTTAACTCATTCGACCCTGATTTAAAAATAACTCCTGCAAAAGGAAAAGTATTCGATTACAAAACGGAAACATTCAACAAAGCACTACAGACCAAAGGGATAGACTTTATTTCGGAATCGTTGGAAGAGAACGCACTTATCAAATATGACGAACGACAAGTTCCGATTTTGGTAAGGGGTGTTTCGGAAGATTTTAAACTGATAACCGATATAGATAATCTGATTATTGATGGCGAGTTTAAACTATCGGAAGATGGTGTAAATTATGCAATTTTAGGTTCCGATTTGGCAATCACGCTTAGCGTTAGAGCGGGCTTTGTAAATCCGATTGAAATTTACGCACCCAAACGTGATGTATCTGTAAATTTAGCAAACCCGACCAATGCTTTTTCATTCGATTATCTATATATTGCCGGTGTTTATTCGCTCAATCAACAAGGACATGACAATTTGGTGGCGATTATCCCAATTGAAGTGGCGAGAGAGCTTTTCAGATATGAAAACGAGGTTTCATCTATAAGCATAAAGGTAAAACCTGATGCTTCGGTAAAAGATGTAAAGGCAGAATTAAAGCGAATTTTGGGTAATGACTTTTTAGTGGAAGATCGTTACGAACAACAAAAAGAGTCGTTCAGAATGATACAAATAGAGAAGTGGGTTACATTTCTTATCTTGGCATTTATTTTACTAATTGCCGTTTTCAATGTAGTAGGCTCGCTTTCGATGCTGATTGTAGAGAAAAAAGAGGATATTATCAGCCTTCAAAATATGGGTGCATCAAACCGATTAATTACCCGAATATTCCTATACGAGGGGTGGATGATAACATTTATAGGAATTATCTCTGGAATAGTTATAGGTCTGACAATATGCCTGTTACAACAGCATTACGGTTTTATAAAACTGGGTGCATCGGGTACATATATAATTGATGCTTATCCCGTGATAGTGAAATTTTGGGATATTATCACAGTTTTTGTTGTGGTAAGTATCTTTTCACTATTAACAATTCTCTATCCGATAAGGAATTTGAGAAAAAATTTGAATACAAAAACGAATAATATAATCAACAAAATATGAATATAGCTGTAGTAGGAACAGGATATGTGGGCTTAGTTTCGGGTGCCTGTTTTGCAGAAATGGGCGTAAACGTTACTTGTGTAGATATTGATGAAATCAAAATATCACAACTAAACAAAGGCATTATTCCAATTTACGAACCAGGATTGAAACCGATAGTCGATAGAAACAGAGAGGCACAAAGATTGAGCTTTACAACAGATTTGACATCTGTAATAGATGATATTCAAATACTTTTTATCGCCGTAGGCACACCATCCGACGAAGATGGAAATGCCGATCTATCTTATGTTTTCAATGTTGCCGAAACCATTGGAAATCACATGACTAAACCCATACTTATAGTTACAAAAAGCACTATTCCGGTTGGAACTACACATCGGGTACGCGATATTGTGAAAGAGAAATTAAAACAACGCGGATTGGAAAATCTCGAATTTGATATTGCATCGAATCCCGAATTTTTGAAAGAGGGTGCCGCAGTTGAAGACTTTATGAGACCCGACAGAGTTGTTGTAGGAGTAGAAACCGAACGTGCAAAAGAGCTGATGACTAAACTATATCGTCCATTCTTATTAGTAAATTTTCGTGTTATTTTCATGGATATTCTATCGTCCGAAATGACAAAATATGCATCGAATGCCATGTTGGCTACACGCATTAGCTTTATGAACGATGTTGCAAATCTTTGTGAACTGGTGGGTGCCGACGTGAATATGGTACGCAAAGGTATGGGTAGCGATTCCCGAATCGGCAGAAGTTTTCTATATCCAGGATGCGGATATGGCGGCAGCTGTTTCCCGAAAGATATCAGAGCAATTATCAAGGTTGCCGAAAATGTTGGTTACGAAATGAGAGTCCTAAAGGCTGTGGAAGAGGTAAACAACTCTCAAAAAGAGATTCTTTTCCACAAATTTAATAAACATTTCAAAGGCGATATCGAAAACAGAACCGTGGCGGTTTGGGGATTATCGTTTAAACCTGAAACAGATGATATGCGCGATGCTCCATCTCTGTCACTTATTTCGAGTTTGTTGGAAGCGGGCGTAAAAGTTCGTGCTTATGACCCTGCGGCAATGGATGAAGCAAGAAAACATTTTGACGACAAAATCTATTATGCAACAGACATTTACGATGCAGCAAAAGGTGCCGATGCCATTATTGTTCCGACCGAATGGAAAGAGTTTAGAATGCCAAACTGGGAAACTCTGAAAGATAGTATGAAGCACCATTTAGTGATTGACGGACGCAATATTTATCTCAAGAACGATTTGGTTTCCTACGGATTTACACACGAAGGAATCGGGCAAAAATCATAGACTACTTTTCGTTTCTGGTAAGTCGTTTATAAGCTTTCAGATACTTTTGTAGTCGGGGAATATCTGCTTCGGTAAGTTTATCGCATCGGCGAATATCCATATTATCGGTTAAGTCATTGATTTTTACACGAATGGCTAAACTATTCTTTTCCAAACGGGTAATATATTCGTCGTAAGTTTCACTCTCGCGAAGAGTTAAGGCATCAATTGCATCGATAACTTCTTTCGGGAAATTCTCTTTTTCCAGTTGCTCTATCGTCCACGAAGTATCTTCAACCACATCGTGCAAAATTCCTGCCATTTTTTCGTGCAAAGTATGTCCTGCACTCATTACCCGAAAAGGATGACCGATATACGGCTGTCCATATTTATCGACTTGCCCTTCGTGAGCTTCTACTGCCAATAGAATAGCTCTTGAAAGTTGTTGTTCCGGTGTTTCCATAATGTTTCAATATTTAATTTGGCAAAAGAATAAAAAAATATGGTAATTTGCAAATATGGTTAGACATAAGAACCAAGAAACAAGACGCAAGACTTTTTAATTTACTAATTTGATAATATGCCAATATTTTCAGAGAAAAGAAAAAAGAACAAGGAAAAAAGACTATCAAGATTGT
>CAYFUW010000059.1:0-12813 GCA_964346495.1 uncultured Dysgonomonadaceae bacterium | reverse complement strand
TAAATAATTTATATTCAACAAGTTGTTTAATTAAATATTCCAAAGTAATGAAATCTACTATTAAAGTACTTATGCTTGCTGTGTTTGTTTGCATGTTTACTTTTTGTAACGGTAAAGCAAACAAAAAAACTAACAACGAAATCTTAAAAGGTGAACAATGGCTTAAAAGTGTTTTTACTTGTGCTGACGATGAAAATGCTTTCTGTTTCCCAGATGAGGAAAGCATTTGCACCGAAAGGTATTACAGCTATTATACCGAATATATGGAAATATTTGAGTATCCCAACTTTGAAACAGAAGTAGAACAAAAAACAGCAGAGTTAAAGTTTGAAGAAAAGTGGAAAAATATCTATCCCTTAGGAATTGAGATATGGACACCTTTCGGACGTGGCAACGGAATGGAGATAGGGCAAAAGTTGAAAAACGTATCCATTGCTCATATCGAAGGGTTAATATATCTGGTAACGGTGGACTACGGCGACGGTCTTGTATTCAAAAACGAAGTAACTCTTGTTTCATATAACGATGTGTTCCAGATAGATTATTTCAAAACAGAACAATTAGAATAAAGACAATATTTGGAAAGACGCACTTGAAGAATATAATTTAATTGACAAGTAATTATTAAAACTAGCACTAATAGTTAAAACCTAATGTTTGTTAATGCCTTAATGGTTTAAAAACTGCAAATATGAGAATTAAACAAAAAACAGCATTTTTTCTACTGCTTATTATAGCATATATGGGCAGTGCACAACAATGTGTATCCCAACAAAAAGTAAATATAAGAACCCTGTTTTGGATGTTACCTGCCAATGCGTTTCCTGAATATGTGCCACAAAATGACAAACAAAGTAAAGAGTCGTATATTAGCGTATGCGATTATAAGAATGGTTATTTAGAATTAGGTGGCGGACAATTCACATGGGAAATGTGTTATTGGAATCTTAAGGATGGTCGAAAAATGGTTGCGGTAAATAGCCATACTGAATATGGTTCGATTATTCGCGTATTCTTTTATGAAAAAGGCAGCTTGATTGAGGATGTCGATTATAAATTGGGAGGTGAGCAAACCTACGTGTTGGACGATTTTATAGATGTATCACAACTTATTCCTGAAGTACTTACAAGAGCTAAAGAAGCGTTTAATGAAGGAAATTATTATCTGTATTTCGGCTTGCCACGGAAAGGAACTTCGTTAAAAGTGTGGCTCGATGAACATTCATTATTGGAAGAGTATGATGCAATTCCATATGATGCATTGAAACAAGTTACTATAAAGTGGATAAATGAAAAATGGGTAAAATAAGACTAAAGTAGTACCTGTTGTCTTACTGAAAAGCATTAAGAAGAAATGAAGGCAAAAAAAATCGCAGCAATTGTTCTTTTGTTGTTGATAGTCATTCTTTTTTGGGGAGTGCTAGAACTTTATTTGGATTACAGCGTATTGTTTATCTTCATAGTAGTATGGACACTAATGGGGTTGGCGTTGCTAATACCTTGGGAACTCAATATAAGAAAGAATATAGAAAACAGTGAAAACCTTTATCAAAAAGTTGTTTTTGCCAACTCAACTGCCCCGGCTACGATATATATTCTTTGTATTATGATTCCTTATCTGTTTCTGCCATATATTCTTTTTATATATCATTCACGTCGTCGAAATTTAAGCAGGAGTGTTGTTTGTGATAATTGCCAATCGAATGATACCATGAAGCTGAAGCGTGGTGCATTTATTTTACAACAAGCCGTAAGAGGACGAGATGGAATAAAATGTCACACTTTTACCTGTGACAAATGCGGATTTCAGCACTTTGAGAATGTGACATACAAGTATGTAGAACCGAGATCAAGCGATAATTCAAGCAGTAGCTCTTCAAGTAGTGACAGCAGTTCAAGCAGTGGAGGCTCATGGGGCGGAGGCAGAAGTGGTGGCGGTGGAGCAAGCACAAAATTTTAAAAATATAGACAAATGACGAAAAAACTAATTATTATGACATTAGCACTATTTCCCTTTTTCGGATGTACCAACGCACAGAAAAAAGAACTTGTATCGGTAAATTACCATCGTTCGGGTATGCGTAGTGATGATCGTATTTGTATTTATGTGAATAAAATAGAGAAAACTTATATTGTAGAATTTGAAGAAGGTAGTTACAAAGAAAACAATAGTACAAGTTTTGAGATTGGGCAAAACGACTTTGATGAATTGGCGACTATTCTTTTTGGAATGAGCAAACCTCGCAAAGAACGTCGTGGTTATGTCCTTGATTTAATGGAGCATCTTGATGTGAAATTTATAAAAAATGGCAAATCGGTTTCCCGTAGTTATTCTATCAATCAGCCAATGAACAAAAAAACAGCGGAGTTGGAAAAACAAGCCATTTCTTTGATGTATAAGTGGATCGGCAAATACAAGCAACGAAGTGAAATACGCGTTAATTACAGCAAAGGTATTGCCACACCTACAGAAATATACACACATGTCGAACCTGCCGATTTGGTGGAGGATTTGGGCGTATTTACAGAGCGTATTGATCCAAATAGCGGCAATCAGTGTGGAGGAAGTAATGACTACTCTCATCGTTGGCGAGCTTTAAAGCCGGGGATGGTTACCGTTTGGCTTAAAGAACTGGATATGGGATACGATGCAAGTAAGCTTACAGAAGAATTTGAACCCTACGGTTGCTATGTTATTGATGAAAAATTAAACGTGCATTACTCGAAAGAGAAAACAGAAGCGGCACGAGAAAGATTTAAGTAGTTTAAAGTTAAAAGTATAAAGTTATCAAGTATATGAAGACAAAATTAATGACTTTTTTAATCGTGGTAGTTATGTCTATGACGTTGTTAGCAGTTGTGGTAGGTTGCGGAAATTCTCGCTCTAAAAAAGGAGAAACCCAAACTCAAGACAGCACCAATGTCGAAATAGTATCGGAAAATTACGATCTGGAAAAATTGAACAACGCTATTGTTAAGTACGAAGAAATAGGCAATTTTACCGATGGGTTGGCACCTGTAAAGTTGAACGGTAAATATGGGATGATAGATAAATCCGGTAACGAGGTTATTCCTTGTTTGTATGATAATAGTATATACTTTAATGCAGGGATATCGGTAGTGTGTTCGAACGGCAGATATGGACTGATTGACAAATCAGGGAAAGAGGTTTTAGCCATTAAGTACGACTATATTATAAGTGTGTCCGATGAGGTAATTTATGGAGTGGGGCTGAACGAAAAATTTGGGCTTGTTGACAGATCCGGAAAAGAGTTGGCACCAATGATTTATGATGGCTCTCTTAGTTCTTGTTACTATTTTCAAGAAGAACTGATGCCTATAATGCGAGATGGGAAATGGGGATATATCAACACAAAGGGGGAAGAATCAATCCCATTTCAATATAAAACAGCGGGTCATTTCAGTGAAGGGGTGGCTGCTGTGAAGAAAGACGACTTATATGGTTTTATCGACAAAAGTGGTAATTTAGTAATACCATACTTGTATGAAGAGTTTGTTGCATCTGTAATATGCGATACCGGCGGATTTGATGGAGGAATGGCGGCGGTAATAAAAAATGAGGAAAAAGGCTATATTAGTACTGAGGGTAGAGAAATAGTTTTTGGAGTTTACGATGAAATTGCAGCCAATTATAGTGACGGTCTGGCTATGGTAAAGCGAAACGGCAAGCTGGGATTTATCGATAAAGCTGGAAAAGAGGTTGTCTCATGTAAATATGATGATTTTACTCAAAAAGAAGATTATCCCGGTTATGGACTTTATACCGAATTTAGTGAGGGGATGGCTATGGTTTTTCTAAACGATAAGGTCGGATATATAAACAATTCGGGAAAGGAGATTATTCCTTGTAAATATGACCATAATGGAAAAAGTTTTAAATATGGCTTGGTTCAAGTAAAACTTAAAGATAAATGGGGAGTTATTGACAAAAAAGGCAATACAGTAGTTGAGTTCAAATATGATTTTATGTGTGATATTGATGAAAACGGGTTGATTTGTGTATTGCTCAACGATAAGTGGGGAGTTATCGATAAACGTGGCAATGTGGTAGTAGAATTCAAGGATTACCTTTCTGCTCCTATTTTTGACAAAAACGGTTTGGCAACTGTATGTATCGACGATAAATGGGGCATAATTGATAAATTTGGGCGCGAGGTTGTACCGTTAATATACGACGGAATGAGCCGAGGTTTCTTTTCCGAAGGGTTATTAAGTGTAAAACGAGGTGATAACTGGGGCTTTATCGACGAAAATGGAAATGAGGTAATACCTTGTATATATGATGCAGGAGAAACGCACTCGTCTTTTAGTGAAGGTTTGGCTTTGGTCTATCTAGACGGTAAGCCGATGTTTATTGAGCACCCAAATAAAAGTATAAAGTAAAAAGAGAACCATGAAGATGTTAATAATTTGATGTTTCTTAGTGTTTTAGTGGTTCAGAAATATTTTAGAAAGCTATAAAAAGGGAGGCAACAAAAATGAGGCGTGCAGGCAGTATTGGAGTAGTTATTCTTTGCGTAATTTTTTTCGCAACAGCCTTACTGGTCGATTTAGTCGGGCATGGATGTTCTACTCACGAAGAGACAAAATTAAAGTATAAGCCACAACGTTATGTAAATAGTAGCGAGTTGCCAAAGAATACGCCTAAAGACGTTGAACTTAGATATAGTGTAGAAGATGTGCCAAATGTGCAACTACAAGACGCTGCTCGTTTTGTCAGCGATCCTAATAATCTGATTTCAGAGCGTAGTCGCCTTAAGATAGATAGTATAGCAGCCGTAATACGCGACACGTTAGATGTGGAAGTTGCGGTGGTAGTACTCCCAAATTTCGATGATAACCAATATGCTACAGCTCGTGATTTTGGTAATCAACTATTCAATACATGGGGCATTGGCAATAAAGATACAGACCAGGGGTTACTTATATTTCTTAATTTGGAAGAGGGTAATAGAGAGATAGCTTTCGAAACAGGACACGGACTTGAGGCTGTACTTCCCGATGGAATTTGTAAGCTAATCCAAACAAAAATAATGCTGCCCTATTTGAAGGAAGATGAATACGGCGAGGCACTGGAAGCAGGGCTGCTGACGGTGCAAAAGCAACTTGTTAATCCCGACAACGAGGAAATCATTAGTGATGACACTACTACAAGTAGTAGCGATGATGGGGATGCTCTGTTAGGGTTCGCTATTTGGACATTAATAGGATTGATATTTTTAGCAGCCGGACACTATCAAAGGCTTGATAAGGTAAAAAGTGGTGAAAACGCTTACCAAAAGAATATCTTTTACAGACGAATTAACCCTGCGAGCCTAATAGGATATTATATTTTTTTCCCGTACCTCATTATTCCTTACACTCTATTTTTTAATGTCCCTTGGCGGAGAAGATTGCGTAAGAGTTTAGTTTGCGAGTCTTGCAAGTCAATAGGCATAATGAAACGCGAGAAAGGTTCGAAGATAGTTCAAATAGCTACAAGTGAAACAGATGGAATCAGGCGCTACACTTTTACATGCAAAAGGTGTGGCCATCAGCATTTTGAAGACATAAAAATTCCCTATATACCACCCTATATAAGTAGTGGTGGCTCGAGTTATAGTTCATCAAGCTACGACAGTTCATCAAGTAGTTCATCTGGTAGTGGAGGCTCTTGGGGCGGTGGTAGTAGTGGTGGCGGCGGAGCCAGCACAAGGTTTTAAAGATATTAATAAACTAAAAGGTTAAAAGTAAATGAAAACAAAACTAATGCTTTTTTCAATCGCAGTATTTATGCCGATAGCGTTGCTTATAGCATGTAATTCAGGAAAAAAGGGCAATGCAGATTTTTCCGTAGAAAAAGAGTTTTACTTAAGCGGGATGAAGTATGAAACCCGTGTAAAAATGAGTATTGGTGAGGATAGAAGGGTAACCGGAACAGTATCGTCAAACGAGTACGGCGTAGATGGCGAGGCGGTTTCTTTCTCGGGAACAATTACTAACGGAGATATACAGGTCATATTCCATGGAGAACCTCCTGTGATAGGTGCAAACTCAATTTGGACAGATAAACCGTGGCGTATTGAAGTAAGAGAGGGCAAAGAACTGCTGATCATTCCATTTTCTGCGAAAAATTACGAAACCAATGAGTGGGAAGATATGGTGTATGAGTTTGAAGCGCTAGAGGTACAAGAAACGAAGATTGAAGGAACTATGGCATTGCGTCCTTTGCATGAAAACGAAATACTCTGCTATGAAGATGAAATGCATCGCGTTAGCGGTAGCTGGGAAAATGGTTACGACGCTTTTATAATTCAGGTAGATGCAAAGCAAGAAGGCGTGAAGTCATTCTCAATTCATGATGCCACGGCATTTGAGTGTATAGTGGGAAACGCCTTGGTCTTAAGCAACGGTACAAGTAACGTGCGGATAATGGATGTATATGACTTAAACACAGGTAATGAACTGTTGCCCATTGAAGAAAATTTTATAGGTAACGTAATACCCGACGACAATCAGACCGGATTTATATTTTACCGCTATTCCGAAGATATGCCTATAGTTCGCTGGAATGCAGATGCAAGTGATTGGCTAGAGGTAACCGAAGTGCCGACCGAGCTGTATAATGCCGATTTTGAGAAAACAGTTCAAGAAGTAAGTTCCAATCTTTTTAACGGGATGCGAATAGCTGCGTTGCAAAAAGTGCATGTAAACATCAGAACTAAAAAGGTAAGTTATTTGAATGAATATAAATGGAGTTATATTGAATAATTTAGTGTTTATCCTTTAATTTTCAGGTGTATAATGAATGATATTTGTCGATAAATCAAACCATCAAAAAATCTCAGAGTAGTTTGCAACATGGTGTTCCTTAATATCTTAATGGTTAAAAAAATAAAAATATGAAAAAAACAATTACAACCATCATTCTTGCTGCGTTATGCCTCACGGCAATGCAGGCACAAAACACAGCAAAAGAAGTGCAACAAATTCGCATGCAGTATAATTTACTGAAATCGCAAATTGAAAATAAAACCAACGATTTGGTTTGTCTTTATTTGGAAGATAACAAGTTCGACCAAAGAGAGCCGGGAGCACGTTATTACAACGAGAAAATCTATTTCTACTATACGTCAGAAGAAAGAGAGTTGAAAATGGTAATTATTGAATCTCAATCCGGTATTTTTTCAAACTATGCAGAATATATGTTGGATGGCGAATCGCTTGTGTTTTCTTTTGAACAACAGAATGAGGAAAAAGAGAGTGAAAAACGCCTTTATCAAAAAAACGGCAAAGTTGTAAAATATTCTGAGGGAAACAAAGACGAAAGTATAACAGAAAAAGAAGATGAAATAGCCATGCTCAATAAAGTTGCATTTCAAATGTCAGGGATTTTCAACTCATATATGCTACGCGATTAGAATAAATTTATCAAATATGCAGCTAGTAATGAATTCAACCAAGTTGTTTGCAACAATTATTACCATCTGTTTATCCACATTATCGAGTGGATATGCTCAGGATATAGAAAAAACGGTGCGGGAAATCAGACAAGAGTATAATCTTGTAAAATCGCAAATATCTACTTTGCAAAAAGATGGATATGCGGACAAATTATATTGTTTGCATACAATCGACAACAAATATGGGAAATCATATCCTGCTGTTGGAGAGTACAAGGCAGAAACCTTTTTTTATTACGACCGAGACGCCAATTTCCCGCCACGTTTGCGTATGGTTATAGAGACCGTTAAGTCGGCAGGTAAGACCGTTTACTTTGAAGCTCTTTATAGTGAGAGCGGCGAGGTCTTATTTGTATTTGAACAAAGCGAGTACGACAATAATATGGCAAAACGCTTGTATTATAACAAAGGCGAAATAGTCCGCTACACCGGAAACAGTGTAGATAAGAAATTAGACACAATACCGGAGGAAGTAATCTGGATATCTCGTGCTGCAACAGCTCACAAAACACGATTTGATATTTTTTATGAAGCAGAATAAATATATAATGCCATTAAATATAACAAATATGAGACGAATAATTTTTTTATTACTTACTGCCATAATGTCAATATCCGGCTATCAAGTGAATGCGCAAAAAAAGAACTCTGCAAAGTTGAATTTTAAAACTTATACCAATTGGGAAATCAAATATGACGAATACAATTCGGATGCAGAGTATTACGAGTTTACGATTCCCGATTTTTTTGAGAAAAACAATTCCGCTACTGTTCAACTATATCATTATGGTACGGAAGGTAATATTTCGAACTCAACCATTAGTTTGATTAATAAAGATGGCGATTTTTTAGCAACCATATTCGAGCCTACTCAATTTCACGAAATGGCTGTGCAATTTGCCACACTTTCAGTAGCCGATATTGACGGTAATGGTTTGAAAGATATTAAAATAGAGTTCCCGTACATGGGTAACGGTTTGATGGCATGTGCCGTACGAACTATTTACATCTTTCAGGAAAAGCAGCAAACCTTCAACAAAATATCTTTTAATAGCTTTGTTTGTCAAGACCAAGTTTCTGAGATTGATGTCGATAACGACGGAAAATATGAAATTGTTGCTCGAACTCTGGAGTATATTGACGAAGACAATCGCTTTTGGGTAGAAAATATTTACAAATATACACCCGAAGGACTGATTTGCGTGAGTGAGGAAAACGGTTATCCAAAAGCTATGAATGTGTATGAAGATAAACCAACCGATGCTAAAATTGTAGCCAGTTACAAAAAAGAGTGGATATTTAAGTTGCCTAATGAATACCATTTTCTGAAAAGCACCGCCCCCGAAGCAGATATTTTCACCCGGCCCCCGATGGTTTACGGTAATCCGGAAAATGTGAAATGGGCAAGATTCACGAGTGATGAACTTAATTATATTATTGAATATCCCGTTGGTTTTGAGCCGACTGTTCTTGGCTCTTCAACAGTAAAGTTTGGAGATATGTTTTCAATAAATGTGCAATCTCTGTCAAATGCGGAAAATAGATTAGGTTCACCCGATAAGATTCTGAAATATCGCTATGAGGTGCTTTCTTCTAATCCGGAATGGACTACCACTAAAAAGATTAAAGACAATTTGTACGGATATGCAGATTTTTATGGCATTGACCATCCAAATATCAAATCGAGGGCAATAATTGCGTTGTGCCACGATGGAATAAAAGCCTACGAGTTTTACTGTGATAATCCTGATGATAATACGGCAAAAGTTTTTTTAGAAATACTCGAAAGATTTCAAATAATACGAAAATAAACAAAGCTTTAATAATCAAACTTCAGGCGTATATAACCATTAAGAAGATAATAGTAATTTAGAACTTAATTTCACTTAATGCCTTAATGGTTCAAAAAATATTTAGAACTTAATGCATCTTAATATCTTAATGGTTCAAAACAATAAATCAAAAAACAACAAACATGAAACGAATTATCAATTTATTACTTATCGCCTTGGCAGTTGTATCCTGTAAAGGTGTGAAAAACAAGGAAGTCAACGCTATCACGTTTGACTCAATCGTGGTACAAGAGAAAATAAAGCTTTTGCCCGACAAGTCCGACAGCATACCTTATGCTACATTGGATATTAAATTTGTATATCCTGTTGCCTTTGGCACGAAAGAACAATTGCAAAAACTACAATCTGTTTTTTATGAAAATGTTTTGGGCGAACAGTATGCAAAAGCTTTGGCACCCGATAGTATCATAAGTACTTATGTAAAAGATTATGTGAATATGTATCGTGAAAACGCTTCCGATTTTAATCAAATACTTATTGAGTATGAAAAGGATGATATTCCATATTATACCTTTTCGCATACCAGAAGTATTTCCAATAGAATAGAATACAATAATGAAGCTTTACTTAGTTTCTCGGTGTATGGCGATGAATATCTGGGCGGAGCACACGGAACTTATATTCAGGAAAACTTTGTCGTAAATTTGAATACATTAGAGAAAATACAAGAAACTGATATTTTTGTTTCTGATTATAAAGAACCTCTTGCACGAGTTATAAGAGAAAAGCTTCTTAGAGTTATGGAGGAAAATGTGGGGAGTGATGATGCTGATTTAAGAAAATACTTCTTTGAACTTGAAAGCATTTATCCCAATAATAATTTTATGATGAACGATAAAGGAGTGCATTATGTGTATAATGTTTACGAAATAGCTCCATACGCATCTGGAATGTTCGAGGTGTTTATCCCTTATTCCGAAATTGCGTCTCTTCTCAATCTCGAAGCATTTGCAAAGCTTTTTCCTGATATGAACTTAAAGGAAGAAGCAGAAAAGCTTAAAACAAAAAAAGAGCCTCAGCGTACAAGCTACAACGACTTTCCTATTGCTTACGTAAAAAATAGCAAGCTACACTTTTTTAATCCCGAAAATGAAACCGCAGTAGAGTTTACAGATGAGACCGACTCTGTTTTCAATTGTGTCTATTCCGACCAAGATGAAATGTTTTACTACACTATTTCACGAAACGGGAAACTCTCGATAAAGCAGATGGATTTAAGTGTTACACCAGTGCAACCCAAATTGCTTTTCGATTTAAATGTGTTAACATCAGAGCTTTATACCGATACTTATGGTGAAAAAGCAAAGCTGAAATTTATCAAAGGGAACCTGCTTTTAGAGTGTGATTTTGTATGGGATTATTATAGTTTTACAAATCTATTTGATTATTCGATTAAGAATAATACAGTTTCTAAAATTAATTGGGAGCAATTCCAAAGCAGATACGGTTTTCATCCTAATGAATCAGAAAATAGTAGTATGAAAAGCTATAAATTAGTCTATGATAAAGCGAAAAAGTTAAACTTAAAAAAGCACGATTATGCAGATGATGATACTGAAATAGAATATGTTTTCGAAGGTGCTTCAGCTGATGATTCCAAAATTGTTTTCTCAGTTTTGCTTGGATTCGGCGATTTGCCTCACGGTCCATATTGTGTTGCCAATACCGATGGTACAAATATGCAAGTGTTGGAAGGTACCGATATGGGCTCGTCTTTCAAACCAATTTGGTGTAACAATAGTGTCGTGTTTGAAAGAACGATAGATGCAGAAAATGGCATCAGTGAATTTTGCTATACCAAAGAAAAAGACAATTCTATCGTACGTATAGACCAGGGTGTGGATTATTATGCGGTAAGGAAAAAGCACCCGATTAAAAAATGATAAAAATACAAGCTATTAAAAAGTTAATAGTAACATTATAAGCTAATGTACCTTAGTGGTTTAAAAAGAACTTTCAATTTTATCTAATAATGAAACATGTATTTATTACTAGTTTGTTCCTTTTTGTTTCAAATATACTAATAGGGCAGGTTACATTTACCATTGATGACTTTTCAGAACAATATATAGGGAAAGTTTTTGTAGCCGATACTTCTCAAGTAGCCAGCAAAGGGTGGGTAGGCATTTACGATAAAAAAACAGGAGAGGAACTTATTAAGTTGCATTCGGATGTATTGGTTGGGCATTATCAAAACAGCACACTGACAGCCAACATGGCTGAATTACCTTATGGTGAGCACAGTATTATAATGTATAATGATTATAACTTTGACGGGATAAAAGATTTTGCCCTGATGGATGGAGATTACGGATGTTATTGTATGCCTTCGTTTAGTGTTTTTTTAGCCACGAAAGATGGATTCAGAAAAAGTGAAGAGTTTACCGAACTTACATACGGAAATTGCGGGATGTTTGATATCGATTATGACAATAAAACCATAGCGACAAATACAAAAAGCGGATGCTGTTGGCATCAATATTGGCTATTTAAGGTAAAATACAATAAACCTTATCCCATTAAAGTAGTAACGGAAAAGCATATTGATTATGCGCCCGCAATTATGTATACCGAAGAAAATTTGGTAAACGGAAAGATGGAGGAGACCACCTACTACAAACTAGTGGAAGAGCAGATAGAAGATGTGGTTCTTTCCTTTTCGTTGAAAAACGGGAAGAAAATGTTTATTCTTGAATCCAACGGTGGGTTATATTATGCTTTTATGGATATTGCCGGAAAGTCTGAGCTGTTTATTTATGGCGGGTTCGAGTATTCGGAAGCAGATAATAGCTTGGCATTTGAAAACTATAATACCCGATATGTTATTTACGAGGATAAGATAGTGGTTAAGATGCCGAATAAAATAGTAGAGCTAAAATCGGTAAGTGGTACAAAAACAGGAGGGCTTAAGAAGTTAAAGGAAGTAGAATATTATAATGTTGAAAATATTTAAATTGATAATTATTTAGAAAAGCATTTAAATACGAAATACAAACCATTTAAACAAATATAAAAATGAAACATTTATTATTAACAATCACTATTAGCTTGCTGACATTATTGGTAACCAATACAGTTCAAGCACAACAGGTGTTTCGCAATGCAAGCGGAAACCAAATAGGCAAAATTGAAAGCAATGGTACCGTGCGGGATGCTTCGGGCAAACAACTTGGGGAATTTGAGTCTAATGGAACAGTACGAAACGCTTCAGGAAGTCAACTCGGTAAAATTGAGAGCAATGGCACTGTGCGTAATGCTGCCGGAAATCAGCTGGGGAAGATTCAGTCGGACGGAGTTGTGCGTAACGCTGCAGGAAATCAAATTGGTAAGGTGGAAAACGATGGAACCATAAGAAATGCCCAAGGGAATCGGTTGGGAAAAGCTGCCGGAAACAACAAGCAGATTATAGCAGCGGCATATTTTTTCTTTTTCTTTAAATAGTATTTGTTTTTTATTATAACACAAAAGAATATAATTATGAAAGTGAAACTTTTATT
>CAYFUW010000058.1:0-13150 GCA_964346495.1 uncultured Dysgonomonadaceae bacterium | reverse complement strand
CTGGGGGGCGAGGGGTCGGAAGTTCGAATCTTCTCATCCCGACAATTAAAGGGTTGTCTTTATTTAAAAAGGCAACCCTTTGTTGTATGGCCATGTTAAATCATAATTTTCAGCATATCAGAAAAATACCGAAAACATAATTGTAGAAATAAAAAAATAGCAATTTCGAGTTGTCTTAGTAAAATAAACTCTCATTTTGTAAAAAAATAGACACAAATTGTTACAATAAATAGTGTAGTTCACTAAATTTTATTATTTTTGTGGGCAAACTGTATTTTCAGTATAGACTATAGAATTTTCAGCCTTATATTATGCGATTTTTCTAATCTTTTATAATTGATTTGAAACTGAAATCAAATCAATTATAAAACTTTGCTCTAAAAAATAGGAGAAAAAATGTTGAAAGGTTAGTTATAGGGTTAAATTACAAGTACATAATAAATAAAACTACATATTAATAAATTCAAATCATGAAAGTTTATAAAACTAATGAAATTAAAAATATTGCCCTATTAGGCAATTCCGGAACCGGTAAAACCACACTCGCAGAAGCTATGCTTTTCGAGAGTGGGATTATAAAACGTCGTGGAACAGTTGAAGGCGGTAATACCGTTTGTGACTATTTCCCCGTAGAAAAAGATTATGGTTATTCAGTAATATCAACTGTTTTTTCTTATGAATGGAAAAACAAAATGATGAACTTTATCGACTGTCCGGGATCTGACGACTTCGTTGGAGGAGTGGTTTCAGCATTAGGCGTAACAGATATGGCTCTTATGCTTATAGACTCAGGAGACGCTGTAGAGGTGGGAACTATGAATCAATTCCGCATTGCAGAAGATTTAAATAAACCACTTGCGTTTGCTATCAACCAAATGGATCACGATAAAGCTGATTTCGAAAATACACTTACTGCACTAAAAGATACTTTTGGTAACAAGGTTGTACCGGTGCAGTATCCTACTGGAAATGGAACTCATTTCACAGGAATAGTGGATGTGTTGAACCAAAAACTCTATCAATGGGTAGCAGGAGCTACAGAACCTGAGGTTCTTGATATTCCGGATAGCGAGAAAGATCGCGCTGACGAATATTATCAGGTTCTATTGGAAGCATCTGCAGAAAATGATGAGGCTTTGATGGAAAAATATTTCGACCAGGGTGAATTAACCGAAGAGGAGATGGTTGAAGGAATACAAAAAGGCATCATTGCAAGAGGTATTTACCCACTGTTCTGTATCTCAGCAGAGAAAAATATGGGTGTACATCGTTTGATGAACTTCTTGGCGCTGGCAGCTCCATCACCTGACCAAATGCCTGCAACTCCAAATTCAGCAGGTGAAGAGGTGAAACCCGATTCAAGTGCACCAACAAGCTTGTTCTTCTTTAAAACTACTGTTGAGCCGCATATTGGTGAAGTTTCATACTTCAAAGTAATGACAGGAAAACTCAAAGAGGGTGACGAGTTAACAAATGCTACTAATAACTCGAAAGAGAGAATGGCACAAATATATACAGTTGCCGGACAAATCCGTAATAAAGCTACAGAATTGGAAGCCGGAAGTATTGGTGCAGCAGTTAAGTTGAAAGATGTAAAAACAGGAAATACACTTAACGCAAAAGGAGCAGAACATACATTTAATTTTATCAAATATCCGGAACCACGTTACCGCAGAGCAATCAGAGCTTTAGCAGAAAGTAACGCTGAAAAATTGAGCGAATCTCTTTCTCGTATGAGACAAGAAGACCCGACTTGGTTGGTAGAAGTTTCAAAAGAGTTGAAACAAACTATCGTATCGGGACAAGGCGAATTCCACCTGAAAACATTGAAGTGGAGATTGGAAAATGAAGATAAAATTGAAATCGAATATATAGAGCCGAAAATTCCTTATCGCGAAACTATTACAAAACAAGCACGTGCCGATTATCGTCATAAAAAACAGTCGGGTGGTGCAGGACAATTTGGTGAAGTACACCTAATAGTTGAGCCATACACAGAAGGAATGCCAATGCCGGAAATCTACAGATTCAACGGACAAGAATTTAAAATTCAGGCACGCGATGTGCAAACCATTGAGTTGGAGTGGGGTGGTAAATTGGTGTTTGTAAACAGTATAGTTGGTGGTTCTATCGATGCTCGTTTCTTACCTGCAATTCTTAAAGGTATTATGGGACGTATAGAGCAAGGTCCGCTTACAGGTTCGTATGCTCGCGACGTTCGCGTTATCGTTTATGACGGAAAAATGCACCCGGTTGACTCGAACGAGATTTCGTTTATGCTTGCCGGACGTAATGCTTTCAGTACAGCGTTTAGAGAAGCAGGTCCAAAAATTCTTGAGCCTGTTTATGATGTAGTGGTTTCTGTTCCTGCTGATTATATGGGTGACGTGATGAGCGATTTGCAAGGACGTCGCGCTATGATTATGGGTATGGATAGCGAAAGAGGATTTGAGAAAATTAAAGCTCGTGTACCTCTAAAAGAGATGTCGAACTACTCAACTTCATTAAGCTCAATCACAGGTGGACTTGCATCATTTGTTATGAAGTTTGCAGATTACGAACTTGTACCATCTGATGTTCAAGATAAACTGTTGAAAGAGTATCAAGAAGAAGACGAAGATTAATATTACAATCTTTAATTATAATAATTTTGTCGGGCACTTTTTATTTAAAAAGTGTCCGATTTTTTATCTGTAGAGACAATGCATGCATCGTCTTAAATACCAATGTGTTTGTTGTAAAAAAACTGTGTCCAAATTACAAACGAATTTTTGTCATGTTGAACGAAGTGAAACATCTATTTTATTGGCAGTTAGCTATTGATTATTAGTTTTGTAGTTGAAATTATGCATTATTTTGAACATAGTGAGAAGTCTAATTCTCAGTCGCGTATTAAGCAAAAGATATAGATTCTTCACTACGCTTAGCTCCGTTCAGAATGACACAACTATTGCAAAACCTTTAATACCATCGCTGCAGGGATTTGTAATCCCGACTTCCCTAAATTTTTATCTATTTACAAATCAATTGTTGCTATGAAAAAAGCACATCGCTGTTAGAATGTTAGGATTGTGCATAAAAAAACAGGAGATTTATACTTTTATAACACCATGTCGTATTTTATCTATCAAAAAAATATTTCCTTTACACCCGATTATTTTAAGAAATCAAATTTTATTAACTAAAAAACAAATCGATTATGAAAAAAATCATTTTTTTATCACTTGCCGCATTTTTATTTATTGCCTGCGGTTGCACAAAAGACAAATTAGACGAATTACCGCCTGCCACACAAACAGGTGCGAATACGTTTGGATGTAAGATTAACGGAGTTGTTTATAGGTGTAGCGGATATTGGAGTCCAAATATGATTATGATGTCAGAGGGCTTAGAAGTTAAATATGAAAATGGAGTAATGAATATTGTTGCTCATTTTGTAAAACCAGAAGAGCGTATATTTAACCTATATTTTGCCTATGATGGAGGAGTTGGAGAATATAGAAATATAAAATGGGTAGTTCCGGGTTCAAACTCCTATATTAGTATAAATAAATTTGAAAATGGGATAATGTCCGGGACATTCAATATTGTTATTAATGCCTCGGAAGATAATAATAGTGAAGACACAAACTATTACACAGATGGACGTTTTGATATTCAAACTAATACAAATATTAATTCAAACTAAAAGCATTTCTATTATGAAAAAAATCATTTTTTTATCCCCTCGTCGGAGGGATTTGCAATCCCGACTTTTCTAAATTTTTCTATTGACTATAAAAAAAGACGCCATAAAATGACGTCTCTGCTATCGGGACACGATGCCTTTGGCTTCGTGATGAATTTTAACTAAGGTACAGCCACCGTCTTCTTATCAAACACAAAAGTAATTCCTGTCGTGTCATGGTGTCTAAAAAAACTATTCCGTTTTCTCTTTGGTTGTTTTAAAAACCTTAGCTTTTCTAACCTTTTCATCCAGCAAAGCTATTTCGAGTACATCGCTGATATCTTTTACATAGTGGAATGTAAGCCCTTCTATATATTCAGGTTTTATCTCATCGATATCTTTGCGATTGTCCTCACACAAAATAATCTCTTTTATTCCCGCACGTTTGGCAGCCAATATTTTTTCACGAATACCACCCACGGGCAGCACTTTACCACGAAGCGTAATCTCGCCTGTCATAGCCAGATTTGATTTTACTTTTCGTTGTGTGTATGTAGAAACCAACGATGTAACCATTGTAATTCCTGCCGAAGGACCATCTTTCGGGATTGCACCTTCGGGTACGTGAATGTGCGTATTGTAATTATCAAAAATACCGACGTCGATTCCCAATTCGTCGGCATTCGAGCGAATATATTCCAATGCAATCATTGCCGATTCTTTCATTACATCGCCCAAATTTCCGGTAAGCGTGAGTTTCGAGCCTTTACCTTCACTCAGAGAACTCTCAATATAAAGAATGTCTCCTCCTACGGCAGTCCAGGCAAGTCCGGTAACTACTCCGGCATACTCGTTGCCCTGATAACTTTCACGAGAAAATTCCTCTACACCGAGAAAATCTTTCAAATCGCCAATTCTCAGTGATTTCGGATACTCCTCTTCCATGGCAATTTTGTGAGCTACCTTTCGCATCACTTTTGCAATTTTCTTATCGAGTTCGCGAACTCCCGACTCTCTCGTGTAGTTTTCGATTATTTTTGCCAATGTTGCTTTTGGAATCGAAAACGCACCTTTGGGAATTCCGTGTGCTTCCAACTGTTTTTTTATCAGATGTCGGTGTGCTATCTCCACTTTCTCTTCTGTAATATAGCCTCCAACATTTATAAGCTCCATTCTATCCAGTAAGGGTCTTGGAATAGTGTTCAGATTATTTGCCGTGGCTATAAAAAGTACTTTCGACAGATCGAAGTCGATAGATAGGTAGTTGTCGTGAAATGCCGAATTTTGTTCAGGGTCGAGCACTTCAAGCAGAGCCGAAGCAGGATCTCCCCTAAAGTCTTTTCCGATTTTGTCAATCTCATCCAGTACAAACACCGGGTTTGATGAACCCGCTTTTTGGATATTCTGAATTATTCGTCCCGGAATAGCTCCGATATATGTTCTTCGGTGACCTCTGATTTCGGCTTCGTCGTGCAATCCGCCCAACGAAATGCGTACATATTTTCTATTAAGAGCCTCTGCTACAGATTTTGCCAACGATGTTTTCCCAACTCCCGGAGGTCCGTAAAGGCAAATAATAGGAGATTTCAGGTCGCCTTTCAGTTTCAAAACTGCCAGATGCTCCATAATACGCTCTTTTACTTTCTCCATTCCAAAGTGGTCTTTATCGAGCACTTTTTGAGCGTTTTTAAGGTTGAAATTATCTTTGGTGTAAACATTCCACGGAAGTTCCAGTATTGTTTGCAGATAACCAAACTGAACAGAGTAATCGGGCGATTGCGGATTTAGTCGTTCAAGTTTTGTGACCTCTTTTTCAAAGATTTCTGCTACTTCCTTACTCCAAAGTTTATCTTTTGCTTTTTTTCTGAATTCGTCAATCTCTATCTGTTGCGTGTTGCCACCTAATTCTTCTTGAATAGTCTTTATCTGTTGTTGCAGAAAATATTCTCGTTGTTGTTGATTTAAATCTTCGCGAGTCTTCATCTGAATATTCATTTTCAGCTCCAAGGCTTGCGTCTCTCTGTTTAAAATATTCAACAAACGATATGCTTTCTGTTTTTCGTCGTTTATAGTTAGCAACTCCTGCTTCTCTCTGTTTTCTATTGGCAGATTTGTGGCACAATAGCTCACGAGCATGCCCGAGAAAGATTTGTGATTGATAGTTTGCAACAACTCTTTTGGCGGTTCACCCAATATGTGCAACATATTGTTTAAAGAGTCTTTAATAGAGTCTAAAATGGCATTATACTCTTTATCGTCATTAGCCGGTTTTTGGCTTTCTATAATCTTGTAGGTTGCTTTGAAAAATGGCTCAGTTTGAGTGAACGATGTCCATTCAAATCGCTTTTTAGCCTGCACAATTATGCTTAAGTTGTTGTTGTCTAATTCTATAACACGTATAACTTCAGCAATGACTCCTATGTTGTATAAGTCATCTTGTTCGGGGTCTTCAATGTTGACATCTTTTTGGCATACCAATCCAATATAGCGCTGTTTTTTACCCAAAGACTTTACCAGTTTCAAGGATTTAGGTCGTCCTACAGAGACTGGAAGCGTACTACCCGGGAAAACAATAGTATTGCGTAACGGTAAAATTGGCAGAGTCTCTTTCAAAAAAGATTCGTCCAATTCCTCGTTGCCATCCATAAAGTCTCCGGCAATGAATGATATTACATTTTCACTTTGCATGTCATCACCTGCCATATTTTTTATATTCCGAAATATTGACATATTAATAAGTAATATTGCGTTTTATTTCTTGTAATCACGCAAAAAGTTTAAACAATTAATGAATAATAGATACTTCAATATTCGTGCCAAAGTATAATAAATCTCCTGTTTGCAGTAAAAATAAAAACTTTTGCAAAAAGACTTTCACAATGAATAAATGCAGATTGCTTTTTTTGTGAAAAACCTATTACTTTGCAGAATATAATACGAAGGTATAAAAAATAGTGTAATGAGCGGTTCATATTTTAAATTTAAGCAGTTTTCTGTTTCCCATAGCCGATGTGGTATGAAAGTGGGAACAGATGGTGTTTTGTTGGGAGCATGGGCTAATGTTGACAACTGTCAAACTGTTTTAGATATTGGCACAGGATGTGGACTAATTGCATTGATGGTAGCTCAGCGAAATCCCAAAGCCATTATAACAGCTATTGATATTGATGCCGATGCTGTGGACGAGGCTCGTGAAAATGTTGAAAATTCAATTTTTCGAAATCGAATAGAGATTATAAACAAATCGTTACAATATTTCCTGGATTGTTGTACACAGCGCTTTGATGCTATTGTTACTAATCCGCCTTTCTTTGCCGATGGTTTGCTGTCTCCCGATAGAGCCAGAGCCGATGCACGACACGCTTTTTCTATGCCTTATGAAGAGATTTTTAAAGCTGCCAAATTGCTTTTTTCAGAAAACGGAAAGCTATCAATTATCTATCCGATAACACAGCGTAATGCTCTAGTGGAAGAGGCAATGTTAAACGACCTTTTTGTTAGTCGCGAAACTGTGGTTTTGCCTACTCCAACAAGTTCGCCTAAGCGGGTGTTGTTGGAGTTTTCGAGATTTTCTTCATCGAATATTATTCCCGAAGAATTAGTAATAGAAATAGAAAGACACAAATATTCTGAAGAGTATGAGAGACTTGTGAAAGATTTTTATCTGAATTTGTGATAATTGGCTGTTGGTAATTAGCTTTTAGCCATTGGCTATTGGCTTTTTGTTTATGTTTTTTTGAAGGAAAGGAGAAATTTATATTGCAGACGCTTAACGTCGGGATTGCAAATCCCTCCGGCACAGACACGGTAGAGACGGAGCATGCTCCGTCTCTACAATCTTTGCGGAAAACTTTACGCTCTTTGCGTGATAATCATAAGTTAGTCAGTAATAAAACCACAATAAATAAAAAAAGTAAATAACTTTTCTTTATTTGTCAAAATAAAAATAGTATTTTTGCACCTAAAAGCAGTAAAAATGAAAGAAATAGTACAAATTAAAGATAAACGCTTCGAGCAATTTATCGATTTTCAAGACATACAGAATGCTGTTAAGGCTATTGCTACACAGATGAATAGTGATTTGAAAGGTAAAGATCCGCTATTTTTAGCAGTTCTAAACGGTGCTTTTATGTTTATGGGTGAACTGATGAAAGAGATGTCGGTTCCGTGCGAAATAAGTTTTATTCGTTTAGCATCTTATCAAGGATTGAAGTCAACCGAGAACGTACAAGAGGTAATCGGATTGACTGAAGATATTGAAGGTCGCACAGTTGTTATTGTAGAAGATATTGTTGACTCAGGCAATACAATGCTAAAATTGATGGCGCAATTGGAAAAGCGTAATCCGAAAGAGATAAAAACAGCTACACTTTTACTAAAGCCTGATGCGTTGAAATATGATATAAAACTAGATTACGTAGCTCTTGAAATACCTAACGATTTTATTGTGGGTTATGGCCTCGATTATGACGGTTACGGACGTAATTTGAAAAACATTTACAAGATAACAGAATAGTTTTTTATTCTATTTGATATAAAAATGAAAAGCGGCAAATTTATAAATTCGCCGCTTTTTTTATTTAGTATTGTTTAATTGATATTAGTGCCTAATACTCATCATCTCCGAGCATTACAGTTACATTGAAATTCATTGTAGTAGCCGAAGGGTGGCATTTTGAAACTGCAACTCCAAAACCGAATTTTCTGACATTCAGTCCGGCACCAATTGTGAAACCACTCAATCTGCCTCCTTGCAAAAGTTGCATATCTGATGCTCTTTTTGGGTTAAAGCCCAGAGCCAGCCAGAAATTATCGGTAGGTTGAATATCAACACCAAGAATCATGTGATGTATTAAAGTTTTGAAAAAACTACTATTCTCTTCTATAAGATTGCTTTCAGGATCTAGAGTGTACAACTTCCATCTGTTTAGGTGAGTAGCTGTTACTGAAAAGCGAAGAGGAGCGTGTGCCAACTCTTTTGAAAAGCCCATAGTTACATTCCATGGCATAGATACACGTTGCTCTGCATAAGTGCTTATTTGTGCTCCTAAATTAGAAACAACAACACCGAAATCAAACAGATTTTCAAAGTTTTGGTAACTCAATCCTATATCCACGCCAAGTGCAGTTGAGTTGTAGTCGGCAAATGCAGAGTAGATAAATTTGGCTCCAACGCCGCCACTCCATCTGTCGGAAAGACGTCTCGAATAAAATCCATTAATAGCTATATCTTTGCCCGAAAATGTTCCAAGATTTATGTTTTCATGAGTTGTTTCGTTGAATTTGCCATAATTCATAAAGTTTACACCTACCGCCCAGTTGCTTAAATCGTTGATAGCTCTGCCATAGATAATATTCCCTGAGCCTATATCTGCCAAATAAAACATATAATTGGCACTTATATTATTATGCATAAACTCGTTTAATAGGGCAGGGTTATCAAATGTGAGTGATATATCGTTTTTTGCAGAAGATACATTTACTCCACCTAATGCATCTGTATAGGTTGATTTTGGTAAATTTAGAAACTCAAAAACTCTTTCTCCGGTTTGTGCATTCAAACTATGTGGTACAATGGTTTGTAATGCAAAAATCATAAGGAGTATATATAGTGACCAATTTTTCATTTAATAACTCAATATTTATGTAAGTCCGAAACTTTTCTTTTTACTAAACGTCAATTCAATTCAATTATTATTTAATAATATCTCGAGAAACCGTTTTCTGTTTTCAAATCTATTCTGAAAATAGTAGTGTATATATAATAATGAACACAAAAGTAATTACAAAATACCAATTTCTCGCTATTTTCGTTAAACTTTATTTCCGGATTCAGTCAAAATAATAGAGGATATTAGCGATATCCAATGTTAAATATAGATAAATGTCATTTTTTTTGAATTTTTATCGAGAAAAGATTATGGTATTTAAAAAAAATATCTAATTTTGTACTCAAAGTCTATAAACTAAATAAGAAATAAAAATAAAATGAGCAAAGACAAAATTAAAAAATCACCAAAGGCGAATCTGGAAAAACAGATCACCACATCAATACTGATGGGATTGTTGGTTGGTGTAGCTGTTATGTTTTTCGCATTTGAATGGTCAACCGCAACTAAAAAACTTGACGAGAGTGTTATCGTAGCTGATGTTATCGCGGAGGAGGAAATTGAAATTACTCGTCAAGATCAATCAACACCTCCACCTCCACCTCCACCAGCACCTGAAACACCTGAAGTAATTGAGGTTGTTGAAGAGAGAGTTGAAACAAGAATTAAAATTGACATCGAAGATAGTCAAGAGCGAGTGCAGGTACAAACTTATGTTGCTCCACCACCTCCAAAGCCTAAACAAGAAGAGGTAGCGGAAGAGATTTTCGTAGTTGTTGAGGATGCTCCGCAATTCCCTGGAGGAGAGAGTGCGTTGATGAAATATTTGAACGACAACATTCGCTATCCGGTTATTGCACAAGAAAATGGTATTCAAGGTCGTGTAATTTGTCAATTCGTTGTAGAGCGTGACGGTAGCATTAGCGACGTGCAAGTTGTTCGCGGACAAGACCCATCGTTGGACAGAGAAGCTGTTAGAGTTATTCAAGGTATGCCAAGATGGAAACCGGGTAAACAACGTGGTGTTCCGGTAAGGGTACGTTATACTCTTCCTGTATTGTTCCGTTTGGCAAACTAACATTCTGTTGAATAAAGTATTAAAATTTATAACCTATTAGTAAAAGCTGCTTTTTATCCGAAAGCAGCTTTTATTTCTAAAATAAACAACAAAAATTATGCATTATTCCATACAAGATTTAGAAAAAATTATCGCTAAAAACTTTGAAGAAATATTGTTCGACAACGACCCCATTAATCTTTACAGTCCTATAAATTATATTCTGTCGATAGGAGGTAAACGAGTGCGTCCTCTGTTGACTCTTATGGCTGCCGATTTGTTTCAAGGCGACATAAATAAAGCTGTAAAGCCTGCAATGGCTATTGAAATATTTCACAATTTCAGTCTGTTGCATGATGATTTGATGGATAGGTCTGACACTCGAAGAGGACAACCAACGGTACATAAAAAATGGAATAACAACATTGCCATACTTTCGGGCGATGCAATGTTGATAGAAGCATACAAGTATATAGCGCAAGTGCCTGATAACTTGTTGCCTGAAATATTAAATGTCTTCTCAAATATGGCAATAGACGTATGCAAAGGTCAGCAGTTAGATATGGATTATGAAACCCGGGAAAATGTTTCCGAGTCAGAATATTTAGAAATGATTCGATTGAAAACTGCTGTACTTATAGCTTCATCTTTAAAAATAGGTGCAATCTTGTCCGGTGCAAAGGAATCGGATGCAGACCTGCTATATAACTATGGAATAAACATTGGGTTGGCTTTTCAGTTGAAAGATGATATTTTGGACGTGTATGGTAATCAAAGTACATTTGGAAAGAGAATCGGAGAAGATATTGTTAATAACAAAAAAACCTTTTTATTGTTAAAAGCATTAGAAATTTCCAATCCCCAACAACGCGAAGAGTTAGAAAAGTGGATAGCAATGACCGAGTTTGATGAAACTGAAAAAATTGCAGCTGTCAAAAATATATATGAAGAGCTGAGTATTAAAGCAGTTTCGGAAAATATTGTTCAAAAATACTATCAATCTGCAATAGATTGTCTTTCTTCAATAGAAGTTGGCGATGAACGTAAAAAAGAGTTGTACTTGTTTGCTGAAAATCTTAACAATAGAGAGAAATAAGAATTTTCTGTAACCAAAAATCTCTTTTAAAACATTTGTTGCATGCCCTATCGAAGGTTACCAAATACAGATATTGCAAGAATACGCGCTCTTAAACAAGCAATTGAAAAGACAAGTAATACCGATTTTCAGGAATTAGCTGTCTCTTTGGCTGTTATAGAGAGAGCACGAAATGCAGTGTCAAAATTTGAGAAGCTTCGCAATCAGTATCAGCAAACGCTTGATATACAGGTGACAGCTAATAAAACATTTCAGAAGAAAGCTAAAAGTGCCCGTATGTATATATCGCACTTCATTCAAGTGTTGTATATGAGTGTAATGCGAGCCGAAATAAAACAAGACTCTTTAGAGATGTATGGCTTGCAAGACATGGACTTTATTGTTCCCGACTTAAGTAGTAACGAGCAGATTTTGGAGTGGGGAAGCAAAATTATTAATGGGGAAAATACGAGAATATCCAAAGGTGGTGTGCCAATTAGCAATCCAAGAGTTACAAAAGTAAATGTAATGTACTCTATTTTCAAAGAGAGCTATCTTGCCCAGCAGAACCATAAAAATTCAACAGATAAAACCCTTAATGAAATTTCAGAATATAGAAAAGAGGTTGACGAAATAATACTGCAAATTTGGAATGAGGTAGAAGATTACAACTCTATGCATCCACTTATACAGCGTTTAGAGTATAACAAGGAGTATGGAGTTGTTTATTATTACAGAAAAGGCGAAAAAGTACAATGAATATTATAGATACACATGCCCATTTGTTTGCTTGTCAATTCGATAACGATATAGATGAAGTGGTTTCGAGAGCAAAGAAAAGTGGCGTAACTAAAGTGCTTCTGCCAAATATTGATGCTACAACAATTGATGCATTAAAAGAGACATTTAATCGCTATCCGGATTTTTTTATCCCTATGATGGGAATACACCCCACGAGCGTAAAAGATGACTGGCAAGAGCAGTTGCAATGTGTAGAGAACGAATTGCAGAAAACAGAATACAAGGCTGTAGGCGAAATTGGTATCGATTTATATTGGAGCCGGGAGTATAAGCAACAACAAATTGAGGTTTTTGAAACTCAACTTAGTTGGAGTAAGGATATGCAAGTGCCTGTGTCTGTTCATTCGAGAGATGCTCTGTTTGAGGTTGTAACTTCAATACAAAAAATAGGACAAGAGTCTCTGTTTGGTGTGTTTCACAGCTTTGGAGGCATTGTTGATGATTTGGAACTTATACTTCCACTTGCGAACTTTTATATTGGTATAAATGGTGTCGTAACATTCAAAAACTCAGGCTTAACAGAAACATTGAGGCATGTGAGTTTAGATAGATTAGTCTTGGAGACAGACTCGCCTTATTTAGCACCCATGCCATATAGAGGTAAGAGAAATGAACCATCGTATCTTGTGGAAATATTGGAAAAACTGGCGCAGATATATTCAGTAAGTAAGGAGGAAGTTGCACATAAAACTACACGAAATGCAATTCAACTGTTTGGAATAATAAATGGTGAAAAAAGTAAGAAGAATTAATAAAAAAGTGAAATAATATAAATATTTGTCGTATAAAATAGCATATAAAAGATAATTTCTGTATTTTTGTTGCGCTGAATGGCGCTCAATTGATTTTTTTTTTGTAATTTGCAGCCGATTTCACTAAAACTCCGAAAGGAGAGGTGCTCGAGTGGTTGAAGAGGCACGCCTGGAAAGCGTGTATACGCC
>CAYFUW010000057.1:0-13520 GCA_964346495.1 uncultured Dysgonomonadaceae bacterium | reverse complement strand
TAAATATCAAATGTTTCAAAGAATAATTTTGGATTTTAATGGGACAGCAATGTTTCTCACTGTAAGAAAGAAAAAACATTACACCTAAGTTTTAACTAACGCATCATCCGGTGGCGGTGCTTTTTTCACAAATAACACACTCAACTCCCATAGCATATAGAGCGGCATAGTTACTACAAACAACGAAAACGGATCGCCACCCGGTGTAATCAAAGCTGCAAGAATAAGCGCACCGACAAAAGCGTGTCGTCTGTATTTTTTGAAAAATGGTCGATAGATAAGTTCCAAATTCGATAATAACCAGAAAACCAAAGGCAGTTCGAAAACCAATCCCATTATTAGAATTAATGTGTAGAAATTGCTCATGTAGGAGTCGAGCGAGATTCGGTTTTCGATTGTGCTACTCAATTCGAAGGTGATTAAAAATCGAAAAATCAAAGGGAATACAATAAAATACCCAACCAAACAGCCGACGATAAACATAAATCCACCAAATCCAAAAGCCAATCTCACTTTTTTGACCTCGTTTTCATATAACGCCGGACTTATAAACTTCCACAATTCGTATATTATAAACGGAATCGTGAAAAGCAAACCAAACGCGAACGACGTAGAAATATACGTCATAAATTGCGTGGTCATATTTATATTGAGAATTTCTACGGAAAAGGCTTCGGCTGAAAAATCGGGTAAAAAGGTTAAATATTCTCCGGCTTTTTCAAAAAAACGATAGGTAATAAAATCTGATGAACGTGGTGCAAGAATAACGCTTTCAAATATTCTCGGAACTAAAAAAAAGCCCAAAATGGTAAAAACAGACAGAGCAATTAATATACGTATCAAAGTCCACCTAAATTCCTCTAAGTGTTCCCAAAACGACATCTCTTTTTCTGCCATTGTTCTCCTGTTTTGAAACTTATTTTAGTTTTTACTTGTCAGAGTCTTTCTTTTCGGGTTCTGACTTTATCTCGTCTTCGATATCGTTCAATCCTTTTTTAAAACTGCTGATTCCTTTGCCCAAACCTCTCATTAATTCGGGTATTTTTTTCCCTCCAAAAAAAAGCAAAATAACCAAGAGAATTATAGGTATTTCCCACCCGTTGAGATTGATAAAAAGTAGATTCATATGTTTAATCTATTAATTAATATGTACGTGATTCGATATAGTTATCCAATTGACGAAATAACTGATACAAAAATAGAATTTATTATTTAGTTTTTCAAATTGAGCGGGAAGTTTTTATACGGTAAGTGTTGCGTGGTACGAGTTAGGTGTTACGTGGTACGAGTTACGAGTGCTACACTATTTATTAATTTAACCGCAAAGATGCACAAAGTCTCACACAGAGTTACACAAAGAAACTTATTCCATCAACAACTCTTTTTGCGAAACTTTATAAATTAACTCTGTGATACTCTGTGGTTAAGCAAGTCTTTATTCCATTTTATTTGCTTCGCAACACACCATTCACAGAATGGCGCGAGCGGAAAAATGCAATTATTAGGGAATCAGTTTGATAACACGAAACTCGCAACCCGTAACCCGTAACAATAAAACATTGGCATATTAGCACATTAGTCTAATTGGCATATTTTCTCCGGACTATAAACCAACCCCTCCATCGCATTTTTCCCATCGGGAGTAACAAACACAAAGGTAAACATCCATTTTTGTAATCGCACTTCGGGAGTAGAAAATTTCCCTATCGGCAGTTTCAGAAACACTTTGTTCCAACCCTTGTTTAAAGTAACAGAAACAGGTTGTCGAGCCTGGAAATTTTCATTTTTCAACGTAATTTCATTCATCCTCTCTGTGTGAGTGTTCTCCCAAACAGGTGGAGCTATTTCTGTATCGTTAATAAAAATTCTACTTTCACGATAATCCCATTTTCCTTGTGGTGGTGGCAAATCGGATTCGGAGCGACTATAATCTTGTGTATTTACCCACAATCCTACAGTTTGTTCTTTAGGAGAATATACATAAGTATAAGCGTAGGCAGTATGATTCTCCTTAGGTTCGGGATAAAAAGTAGGAATAGTTGCTCCCCAAACATGACGCAGATAAATTGCCGCACCTACCGCTTCACGAGATGAATATTTTTTGCCGTTGTAATCATATCTTTCGGAAATCTCTTCTTCGGGTGGAAACGATTTTAGTAAATCTCCTTCGTTTGGAAACGCATCGATAATGCGCCAACGGATATTTGTTTGTTTCACGTAAGCAAATGGTTCGTTGGCAAAAGTGTGCTTTTTGTGCCACAACATTCTCTCTTCGAAATCGACAAAGTTTTTAAACGTTTCATCGTTTTCATCTGTCGGCAGATTTGTTCCGTTTTTATCGAAATATTCTGTTCCTCCACCCAACCAGCTTCTTTCGGCGAATGCCAACATCGATGGATAGAAGTTGTTTTGTAAGATAATCTGTTCATCATTGGGCAGAAGTCGATCGTTCCACATTCCGATAATTCCACCCGCCAAATCGTTGCTTCCACGCGATTGATTGTAAACTTTGCTGTTGTAGAGTGCTACTATATCGGCGAACGCATCGAAGTGGTTGATGTAGTGAAATCGGGAATCTATGGCAGGAATGCCGGGCTGTGCCGTTCCTCTATAGCTCCACAATTGTGTCATATCTATTTCGCCAACATCATAATTCCAACCTGGATTCCATGAAATAACTTTTTTACCTAAACCACGGATATGGGCAACCATTTCCGGCACGAAGTCGGGATTTGTAAACTCCACTTCGTCTGTTCCGATATGTATGTAAGGCTCATCAGGGAAAACTTCGGTGCAAATCTCAGTCATCAGATTTTTCAAAATCTCCATTCCCTGCTTCGATTGCATATCTACTCCCATAGCACGAACAAACGCTGCGCTATGTCCGGGCATATCTATTTCGGGAATAAGCAACATGTTGTGTTCTCGACAATAAGCCGAAATCTCCTTTGCTTCGGCAATGGTATAAAACTGTCCGTGATGACGCTCGAAACTGCTACTATCGTTCAATTGCGGATAGATTTTGCTTTCTAATCTCCATCCTTGATTTTCGGTTAAATGCCAATGAAACGTGTTGATTTTATATTTCGAGAGCAAACGAATATGTTTCTTAATTTCATCAACCGACATATAACTTCGTCCTATATCATGCATAAAACCACGAATACGGAAAGCGGGATAATCGGTGATTGAGAGTGTGGGAATGGATTTCCCGTCGGACGATTCCACAATTTGCGCCAATGTCTGTTTCGCCCAATAAATTCCTTTATCTGTTATAGCTTCAATAAAAATAGAGTCTGCCGTTATCTGTAACCTATAAGATTCATTTTTATTGATTGTTGCTTCCGAAATATCGGGAACTACCTTTTCTACAATAACGGAAGGATTTATCTGTCTGTTTTTTAAAACGTGTTTACCATCGCATATTTCTATTTCTTGCGGTTTAGGCAACAGTTGCAGTTTTGCAATCTCTGTTTTTGTAGTACAAGAAAACAGAAAAATGCACACTAACGCTGATATAAAACTATATTTCATTTTTATTTTATCAACAAATCAACATAAACAGGAAGGTGGTCGCTAAATCCGCCTAAGTAGTTAGGTCCTGCATAAGTTCTGAATGGTTTTTTCTTTCCGGTTGCTTTATCTCTCTCAAGCAAGAAATCAGCCTTAAAAATATGTGCTTCTGAGTTTTTTACTTTTATAGAGTTATCGGCTCTCAACAGATTACCGCTAACAATAATTTGGTCTAGGACTCCCCACTGTCCCTGATAAAAATATGTGCCGAAATCACGCTCTTTTATTCTATGAAAAAACAGATTATATAGCTCATAATCATCCCTGTGATAATTAATACTTCTTGCTTTTAGATTATTAAAAATACTCTTGTTATCTGGATAATCATTGAAGTCTCCCATAATAATTATATTGGCTTTTCCACGAACAAGAAACAGACTATCTACTTTTGAACGTAACAGATCGGCAGCTTCCATTCGGGCCGGCTCCGACTCCAATTTTCCTCCATATCTGCTGGGCCAATGGCATAATAACACATCGAGACTATCTCCATTTATTACCGTACCTGTTACATGAAGTATATTTCGGGTGGGACGTCTGTTTTTGTCTTTATAAATAAGTTCATACTCGCTGTAACCCAAAAGCTTAAATCTGTCCGGCTGATATAGAAGGGCTAAATCGATACCTCTTTCATCGGGTGAATCCGATACAACGTACTTATAACCTTGTGCTTTTAATGGCGAACGACGTGTCAAGTCGTAAATTACGGAATCATTTTCTACTTCGCACAATCCCACAATCGCGGGTGAATTCATTCCTCCAATTGCAGTAATTACCCGAGTAATATTTTTCTGTTTTTCCCAGTATCTATAAGGAGTCCAGGCATATTCACCATCAGGTAAAAATTCATTGTCATTTTTATTTGGATCGTCTATTGTATCGAATAGGTTTTCCACATTGTAAAACATTACACGAAAATGACCTTGCGAAAAGACAGATAAAGTAATAAGAAAAAGAAAAACAGAAAAAACAGAAACTTTTCTCATATAATAAATAGTTTTTTACTTCCCACAACCAAGTTATTCGTCAACAAACTCATGACATCCCATATCAGGACCGGCATCAATCAAACGCGGAATACCATTAATATCGTATGGCAAATCAAGAGAGAATTGAATATCGGCAACATTTATTGCAACCGATGCAGAGTCTAATCGAAAATCGTATATTCGATTATTATCTTCATTAATTGAGCGAAAAACAGCTTCTTTCGCATTCCAAATATTATTCACAAAATGTGCATTAGTTTTCTCTTCCGACTTAATCAGATTGCTGATAAACAGGAAGTTTGAAGGCACGCCATCGTCTATTTGAAATTTAATCTCATCGCGTTGACTTCCTTCTATTATGCTGTTTGCTATTCGCAAATTATTCAACGGGTAAGCCTCTTCGCCTACACTATTAGCAATAACTAAAGCACTTGAAAGACGTGTGTCCCAACTAAAAAAGTTGCCGATGGTACAGTGTACAAAGTCATACTTGCCTCCGGCTAATAACACTGTAGCTCCTCCGGTATTTGTGATTTGTGAGTTAAAAACATCAATATCACAGTTTACTGCTTGCAGTCCTGTAGATAGATGATTATGTATTACAACGTTTTTAAGTGTTGCTTTTTTCGCGCTTTCATCCGAGTGATTAAATTTTAATCCATAATGAGCATTTCTGATTTGCACATTTTCGAAATAGTTGCCAAAGCTGAGCGAATCAACAACAACTCCCAACCATTGTCCGGGAACCAAATCATATGTAACTTCTCCTACCATAATATCGCTTCGGCTTCCTCTGAAAACTATCGGATTGTTTGTGGTACCTTCGGCAATTACGGTGCCATCAATATAGAAACCTGCATTTCTATCGAAAAAGAAACGGGCATTTTCGCCTATGGTTAATGTCACTCCATGTTTTACTATCAGTGAGTCTTGCAACAAGAACGGTTTTTCTCCGGTAAGAGTGGTATCGTTTTCAAATATCTTTTTCTTCCAAATATATGCATCCTGGCCAAAAGCTTCCAACAATACAGATTGCTCCGCTCCCGCTCTTTTAAATAAAATATTGTCTTCTATCAGTACGGGATTGTTTTGTGACGTTGGATTTACAGTTACCTCTACAAAAATAAAGAGACTATCTCCACCTAAAATTTCCACATTATTAAATTCGGAGCCGCTCATACCGTCAACATTAATTCTGAAACCGCTTGTTCCAAAATTTTCGAGTTTGATTTGCTCGATAAGCAAAGCATCTTTGTTTTTATTGTAAACCTTTAGAAGTTTGGTTGATGACCCGATTGTAGTAAATACCGTATCGAATCGGACAGTATCTGCCGAAAAAGTCAATCTGTCGCCGGGATCGGACGAATACTTAATATCGGTTTCGCAAGATGCGAATAAGCCGATAAAAAGCAGGAATGGGAAAAGATATTTTGTTAATGTTTTCATCTTTATGTAAGAAGAACGCGAAAGTGTGAACTCACTCTCACTTTCACGTTCGTTTTATTTGTAAAACTCGTTCAGAAATAATAACGAGTCTGCTTTCAGTTTATTATTGTTTCGCTTAAGCTGAAGGCATATTTTCGAGTATTTTCACCAGATAATCCCAAAATTTTGGAACTGATGAAATTTTCATCTTCTCATCGGGTGAGTGTACATCAATTACATCGGGACCAATTGAAATCATATCCAAATTGGGATATTTCTCCAGGAAAAGACCACACTCCAATCCTGCGTGTATAGCTTTTATTTTTGGCTCTACATTGAAAAGCTTGAAATACTCCTCTTTGGCATGTTTTAAAATATTGGAATCGGGATTTGGCTGCCAACCCGGATATCCATCAGTATGAATAACTCTTGCACCTGCAAGTTTGAAAACAGCCGAAACCATATTCACGATATCATCTTTGCTTGATTCTGTTGAACTCCTCTGGCTCGTAGTTACTTCAATAATATCACCTTCAAGCATTTTTATTGATGCAAGATTTGTAGATGTTTCTACTAAATCTTCAATGTCGTGACTCATAGAAACCACACCGTGAGGACAAGCATAAAGTGCACGGATAAGTTTTTTCATTGTGCCTTTTTTAATCACTTCTTCTGGTGCATCAACAGTTTCTAAATGTATATCAAGATTAGGCTCAACCTTTCTTAATTCATTTTGCACTTCTGCCAAAAATACGTTCAATTTTACTCTCACATCCTCTTTGTATCTGTCTTTTACACCTACAATAGCATAAGCCTCTCTAGGTATCGCGTTATGCAGATTTCCTCCGCCTATTTCAGCCAGATACATTTTATATTTTTCTTCTAATAGAGAGTAGAGATATCTGGTAAGAATTTTATTAGCATTACCAAGTCCTTTGTGAATATCACCGCCCGAGTGTCCGCCACGCAAACCTCTCACCTGTACTTTAAACCAAAAATAGTGTTTAGGAGCTAGTCTTTTCTTATAGTTAAAATAAGCTTTTGTTCCTTTTCCTCCGGCACAGCCGATATAGATTTCGCCCTCTTCTTCAGTATCAAGATTCAAAAGGATGTCGCCTGTAAAAAAGTTTCTTTCCAAAGAGTTTGCGCCTGTCAATCCGGTCTCTTCGTCAACAGTAAAAAGAGCTTCAATTTTTCCGTGCGATAAATCGTTTGATGCCAATACTGCCAATTGAGCAGCTACACCGATACCGTTATCAGCACCTAAAGTTGTACCATTTGCCCTTACCCAATCACCTTCGATAATTGTTTCAATCGGATCATTGTCGAAATCGTGTTCAACATCACTATTTTTTTCGCAAACCATATCAACGTGCGATTGCAATATAATGGTCGGCACGTTTTCTTTCCCTTTTGTAGCTGGTTTTGTGATAAGTACGTTACCCGCTTTATCTTGTTTTGCTTCTAAGTTGTGTTCTTTTGCAAAATTCATCAAATATGCACAAATTCTTTCCTCTTTTTTAGATGGACGCGGAATTTGCGAAATTTCGTAAAAATACTTCCAAACAGTAGTTGGTTCTAGTTTTCTAATAGCCATAGTTGTATATGTTAATTGATTAGTAATAAATTTATATTTGGTATAAAACTGAAAATGGCAATAATAAAACCGTTCTGTCTTTATGACAAAAAAACAGAATTATCACCACAAAATGTTTATACATTTTTCAATTGGAGTATAAAAATAGATAAAAAATGTTGTTCTCGCAAAATATTTAGCTTCTTTAATACGAAAAATTGTAGTTTAATTTGTTAAATAAATTATCTTTGCGCCACAATTTAAAAAAACATGATTGAAACAATACTTTTAGGAGTCGCTATTCTGCTCATTGCTGTTTTACTGATGGGAGTAAAAGTTTTCTTTACAAAATCAGGAAAATTTCCAAGTTCGCATGTTGGAAGCAACAAAGCTATGAGAGAAAGAAACATTTCATGTGCCTCTTCTCAAGACCGTGAAAGTTATAAAAAAGAGAGTCCTGTGGTAAAGATACTTAAAAACGAAAACATTTAATTAATCAACTTTTTATAGAAATGAAAAATAATTACTCTTACATTGCAAGTGGAGTTTTAGCCGTTGCGCTTATCGTTCTTTACATTCTGTTTTTCAATCAAAAACAGTCGCGCGCCAGTAACAATTCAAGCAATTTGATATCGATGGTTAACGATTCATCGGTAACACTTCCAATCGCTTATGTGAATGTAGACTCTTTATTGCTAAACTACAATTTCGCGAAAGACCTGAACGAAGCATTAATGAGACAAGAAGAGAATGCAAGAGCATCTTTAAATCAAAAAGAGAGAGAATTTAATCAAGCGGCTCAGGATTTTCAACGCAAATTGCAAAACAACGCATTTCTAAGTCAAGAGAGAGCGGAACAAGAACAACAACGCCTAATGAAAATGCAACAAGATTATCAAGTTTTAGCAGAAAGACTTGCACAAGAGTTCGCTTTGGAGCAGCAAAAACTCAATATTGAATTAGGTGATACAGTTAAAGTTCGTTTGGCTGAGTTCAATAAAGATAAAGGCTACCAAATTATTTTCAGCAATACTGCAGCAGACAACATCTTATATGCTGACAAAAAATATGATATAACAAGCGAAGTAATAGCCTTTTTAAATAAAAAATATGGTCCTCAGACTTCGCCATCAGCTGCTACAACAGAGAAGAAAAAATAATAATAGACCAAATAAATATATAATTAAGGAGACTGTCTCAAAAGTAGCACTACTTTTGAGACAATCTTTTTTATCTATATCTCTACCCTTGTGAAACATTGGAATAAATATATTCAAAGACAAAAAAGCGAATATCTGCAAAATCAATTGCCAAAAACATTTACTGCAGATATAGCGGTTGTTATCCCTTGTCTTAATGAACCCAAGCTAAATTTCACCTTACAAAGTTTGTGCGATTGCGACAAAGCAAAATCAAATATTGTGATAATCACCGTTTTTAATACGAGTGTACGAAGCAGAACAAATGAAATTGAACAGAACAAAAATTCACTTTTAGAAATCAACGATTTTGCAAAATCTCACGAGACATCAACTCTGAAGTTTTTCCCGTTAATTTTTGAAAATCTGCCTCGCAAGCATGCCGGAGTGGGATTAGCCCGAAAAATCGGGATGGATGTAGCAGTCAAGCACTTTTTAGACACTCAAAACCCAAATGGAATAATTATTTCTTTAGATGCGGACTGTACCGTTTCAAAGAACTTTTTTACAGAGATAGAAAAAAATTACAAGAAAGAGAAAAATCTAAATTGCACTGTACAGAACTTTCATCACAGAGTAGAAGAAGGCAGTCCGCAACTAGAAAACCCTATTCGTCAATACGAAAAGTATATCCGCTATTTCAGCGAACAATTGCAAGAAATAGGATTTCCATACTATTATCACACCATAGGGTCAGCTTTTTCAGTACTGGCAGATGCATACGTTCGTGTAGGTGGAATGGGAAGACAACAAGGGGGAGAGGATTTCTATTTTTTACAGAAAATATTTGCTCTCGATTACATTAAAGAGTTGCACGATGTGTATGTTTATCCAATGGCTCGTTTTTCTGACAGAGTCCCTTTCGGCACAGGACCATCGCTGCAAAAAATTATAGAAAACCCCTACAAGCAGTTGAATGTTTATAACCGTCAATCATTTATTGAATTAAAACGTTTTTTTACAATGAAAGATGAGTTTTTCAAAAAAGAGAAAAACATAATTGAAAGCATGGTTACACAGCTACACCCATCTATAGTGCAGTTTATAAAGGAAACGAACTTTATCGACAACATTGAAGATTGTAATAAAAATGCAGCCACGCTAGAAACTTTTAGGAAAAGATTTTTTCATCACTTCAACGCTTTTAAGATTATCAAATTTTTAAATTTCGCTCATATAGAGCACTTTGAATTGGAAAGTATTTCAAGTATTGAATAATACAAAAAAAGTAAAATCTATACAAACTGCACATTTTTTTTCGTATCTTTGTATAGGCGTTATTAACAACAATAAGACTCACATATATTATGTTTTCAATAAATATAGTAGAGATATTAAGCGCATTTCTGGTTTTGTTCGCAATTATCGATGTAACAGGCTCTGTGCCTATCTTCATCGACCTTAAAAGCAGAAATCAGAGTATCAATCCTTTGAAGGCGTCGTTATATTCATTCTTCTTTCTCATTTTTTTTCTATTTTTAGGAGAGTGGATTTTACGTCTTTTTCAGGTTGATATTTCATCGTTTGCTGTAGCAGGTGCTGTAGTTTTGCTCATATTATCCATTGAAATGATTTTTGGAGTAGAAATTTTTAAAAACGACAACCCGGACGGCAATTCATCTACGCTTTTCCCTGTTGTATTCCCGTTGATTGCAGGTCCGGGTAGTTTTACAACGCTCCTGTCAATGCGAGCGGAATACTCAACGGTAAATCTTATTATTGCCGTAGCTATTAATATGCTTATCGTTTATTTGGTATTACGCTTTTTAGATCCTGTAAAAAAAATATTAGGAGCCTCAGGAGCATTTATTCTTAGAAAAATTTTTGGTGTAATTCTTATGGCTATTGCTATAAAGCTATTCACTTCAAATATGAGTGCTCTTATTGACTCAATAAATAATTGTATTTAATATTTTCCATATTATATATTTGACTTACACCCTCTTTGAAAAACAGATTAAACAGAAACAAAGATAATAAATTAGAAAAAACCTTAAGATAGACTCTTAAAATCGTTAAAACAAAGAGAAACTTAACTATTAGCAAAAAAATATTGGAAAATAATTTGTGGTTTTATAAAAATATTGTACTTTTGCACCCCAGAGTTGAACGGTACGTTTTAGACTAAAAAGTTTTGGTATAAAAATAATTAGTTCCCGTTTGCTTTTGGTTTACAAACAAATACAGAGACAAGCTATTGGCAATCAATCAACAAGCAGACAGGATTAAGGTTATTGTTCGCTCAAAAAAACGAAAATTATCGAACAAATAAGTATTACTGCTTTATTGTTCTGTTTTCTTTTTTGCTTGCCTATGTAGCTCAGAGGTAGAGCACTTCCTTGGTAAGGAAGAGGTCGCGGGTTCAATTCCCGCCATCGGCTCAAAATATTGTACTTTAAGTGGATAATTTCCATTTTGAATAACAGATAAGAGATAAAAAACAAATATCGAAATTAAACTAATTAATATTAATAATACATTTTATGGCTAAAGAACATTTTAATCGATCAAAACCTCACGTTAACATCGGTACAATTGGTCACGTTGACCACGGAAAAACGACCTTAACGGCTGCTATTACTACCGTATTATCAAAAAAAGGTCTTTCGGAAATGAAGTCGTTTGACACTATCGACAACGCACCCGAAGAAAAAGAAAGAGGTATTACTATTAATACTTCACACGTTGAATATGAAACTGAAAATCGTCACTACGCACACGTTGACTGTCCGGGTCACGCCGACTATGTTAAAAACATGGTAACTGGTGCTGCTCAAATGGACGGTGCTATTATCGTTGTTGCTGCAACTGATGGTCCTATGCCTCAAACACGCGAGCACATCCTTCTTGCACGTCAGGTAAACGTTCCAAGACTAGTTGTTTTCATGAACAAAGTTGACTTAGTTGACGACGAAGAGATGCTAGAATTGGTTGAAATGGAAATGCGTGAACTTCTTGAGTTCTATGAATTTGACGGTGACAACACTCCGGTTATCCAAGGTTCTGCATTAGGTGGTCTAAACGGTGACCCAAAATGGGAAGAAAGAATCATGGACCTTATGGACGCAGTTGACACTTGGATTCCACTACCTCCTCGTGATGTTGACAAACCATTCCTTATGCCAATTGAAGACGTATTCTCAATTACAGGACGTGGTACTGTTGCTACAGGTCGTATCGAATCTGGTATCATCAAATCAGGTGAAGAAGTTCAAATTATCGGTTTAGGAGCAGAAGGAAGAAAATCTGTTGTAACAGGTGTTGAAATGTTCCGCAAGATATTGGACGAAGGTCAAGCTGGTGACAACGTAGGTCTATTGCTACGTGGTATCGATAAAGACGAAATCAAACGTGGTATGGTTATCTCTCACCCGGGTAAAGTTAAACCTCACTCAAGATTTAAAGCAGAGGTTTATATCCTTAAGAAAGAAGAAGGTGGACGTCACACTCCATTCCATAACAAATATCGTCCTCAATTCTACATCCGTACGTTAGACGTAACAGGTGAAATCACTCTTCCGGAAGGAGTTGAAATGGTTATGCCTGGTGATAACGTAACTATCGAAGTAGAATTAATTTACCCGGTAGCTTGTAACGTAGGTCTTCGTTTCGCAATCCGCGAAGGTGGACGTACAGTAGGTGCTGGTCAAATTACTGAATTAATTGACTAATTACTTGAATAATCCATTAAAAGGATAATATAAAGTAAAAACAATAATAAAACTTTCCTCCAATCAACCGTCAAACAACGATGAGACGAGGAAAGTTATTTTACGGGTTTAGCTCAGTTGGTAGAGCACTAGTCTCCAAAACTAGGTGTCGGGAGTTCGAGTCTCTCAACCCGTGCCCAAAAAAGATTATATTTTTATAATGAATAAAATAGTTGCATATATCAAGGATGCTTATAATGAGTTGACTCGCAAAGTATCCTGGCCAACAAGACAAGAGCTCACAAGCAGCACATTATTAGTAATGGTAGCTTCCCTTATTATAGCATTACTAGTGTTTGGTATTGACTCTTTGTTTGAGTGGCTTCTAAGACTTCTCTATGGTGTTTTATAAAATTCTGAATTAAGAACAAAATGGCTGAAAACGATAATAAATGGTATGTTTTACGTACTGTTAGTGGAAAAGAGAATAAAGTCAAAGAGTTTCTTGAGTCAGAAATGAAAAAAACCGATTTAGGCAAGTACATTTCTCAGGTCCTCATTCCAACAGAAAAAACCTACGTAGTACGCAACGGTAAGAAAGTGATGAGAGAACGCGCTTATCTTCCCGGTTACGTGCTTATTGAGGCTAATCTGTTTGGTGAGGCAATTCACGCAGTAAAAAACATCAATTATGTTGCAGGCTTTTTACCTTCAACCGACAACCCACAACCGCTAAGCGATATTGAAGTGAAGCGTATTTTGGGTACAATGGACGAGTTGGAAGAGGCAAGCAACGAAATGGATGTACAATATTACGTGGGAGAAAACGTGAAAGTGATAAATGGTCCTTTCAGCAGTTTCTCCGGTGTAGTTGAAGAGGTGAATGACGAAAGAAAGAAGCTGAAAGTAATGGTTAAAATTTTCGGAAGAAAACAACTGTTAGAGTTGGGTTATATGCAAGTAGAGAAAGAATAACAGTTTTTGGTTACGCAGATTCTGTATTCGTTCAAAATGTTTCGAAAACCGTAATTAATTAAAATCAAGAAAATGGCAAAAGAAGTTGCTGGACAACTAAAATTACAAATCAAAGGAGGAGCTGCAAATCCAT
>CAYFUW010000056.1:0-13652 GCA_964346495.1 uncultured Dysgonomonadaceae bacterium | reverse complement strand
GAACATTAGTGTGTTTTTTAGGATAAAAAATCATTACTTTTGACTATTACACCTGTTCTGCTAAAAAGTTAGTTAACATAACAGGTCCTGAATCTGTTTCAGGTCTAAAAATAACTGGTCTTCTGGTAAGCAAACCATATTCTGCAAAACCAACAATTGTAGCACCATCATCTGATATGCAGGTGAAGCTTAACAATTCGCTACCTGCAGGTTTTTGAAAAGTAACTAACTCTTCACTATTTACATCATAAATAAAAGCAGAACCATCAATAGCACCCACAACTTGTCCTTTATTGTTAATTGCACCTGACAAACCTTCACCTTGTGCAATAATAACAATTGATTCGTCGGGCATATAGACGCATGGCAATCTCACACCAATATCATCTTGTACCCAGCCGACAGCAATGCCTTCATTGTTAACGGCATAGGCGGCTCCATATTGGTATAACGGTGAGCTCATTACTCTAAACTCTTCAGTTTCGGTATTGTAAATAAATCCCCATGAGCCATATTGCATAGTCCATGCCAATTGTCCTACAACCCATTCTCCATTTTCAGAGATATCATATAGTTCGTCTTCTTCGGTGAATGAAATTGGAGTAGAGATGGGAGTCCAAACATCATTTTTTCTAACCGCAACAACACGATTGCCGTTACTGTCTTCAATCATACCAAAAACATCTCCATTATCATTCATGGATGAAGTTTTTAGCACTCCATCTTCCGAAGGTGTAATTGTATTGGTCTCAAAATCATAATAACCATTTAGAGAAATGCCTTTCCCTGATGAGTTAATGTCCATTATTGGTGTGCTATAATCTTCAAAAGTATTTAGTTGCACTTGTGCAAAAAGTGTATTACCAATAAAAACTAATACCACAGCCAACACCATTTTTAATTGTAATTTTTTAACATAAGCTTTAATTTAAAATTATTATTGTTTCACAAATAGATTTTACGAGCAATGAATTTTTATCAATAAAAAACTATTGCTAACATCATAGTTTTCAGTCTATAAAATTATAAAATGAGAAAATTATATAGATACTCTACTCTTTAACAAAGATAGTGAATTAAATCAATGCTATTTATGTAAATGTTCTTGTTTTAATGTTTTTTACGGATTAATTAACAGTAGTGTTGAGAAGTAGATAAAAATATTTCAAATTGACACTCAATTAGTCTTAATTATGACAGTTTGTTATTTTCCTAAAATTCCTGGTAGGTACAAGCCTATATCATTTACAGGCAGATTGAAAAAGTTAGCAACGTAAGAGTTTACCACCTTTCCACCGAACATATAAAATCCTGCTGCAAAACCTCTGTCTGATTGTGCAAATTGTGTGAAGCCACCAAAATCGCTCAATGCTGAAAACATGGAGACGAAAATATTACTCAATGCTATAGATGCAGTACGCGCAACACGAGAGCTTATGTTTTGTTCGCAGAAATGTAGTACTCCCTCTCTCTCGAAAATTGTCGGATGTTTTGGCAAACATGCTTCCATTGTGGTTTCGAAACAACCACCTTGTGGAATCTGTAAATCTATTATAATCGAGCCTTTTTTCATCTCTCGTACCAGGTCGGTTGAGATTCTAAAGAAATGTCTCTCGTTTACATACTGCAATGCCCCTATTATCACGTCGGCAGTTCTAAAACTGTTTCGTAAAACATTTGGATGCATTGTTGAAGTGAAAACGGGGTATCCTATCTCTTGTTGAATTTTACGAAGTTTATCTATGTCTGCGTCTAACACTTTCACTACAGAACCCAAAGCTAAAGCTTTTTTTGCAGCGGCAGTACCGGCAACTCCCGCTCCGATAATTACAACTTCGGTAGGTGTTGCTCCCGGTATTCCACCAAGCAGAATGCCTTTTCCGCCGTGAGCATTACTCATCAGTTCAGCTGCCAATAATATTGAAGCAACTCCTTCAATTTCTGAAATAGTGGTTATAAAAGGAGAGACATTATTATCGTCTAGAATTAAGTCGTATGCCAGGGCATTGATTCGTTTTTCAGCAATCAATCCTAAAGTAGCTGAAGTTATGTTGTTTATATGCAGAAAAGAGAAAACAGTACCCCTCGGCTTCATCAAAACCACCTCTTCGTAGGTTGGCGGTGCAATTTTTAAAACAATATCTGTACGAAAAACCTCCTCCTTTGTATCCACAATTTCGGCTCCTGACTCTGCATAATATTGATTGGAATACTTTATTCCCAATCCGGCATCGCTCTCTAGAATGACCCGGAAACCTGCTTCTACCAATATTGTAACTGCTTCAGGTGTTAGGGCAATACGTTTTTCTGTATCAGAATTTTCTTTAGGAATTCCTATAGTAAGCGATACTTTTCGTTTATCTATTTTGTACAGTAACTCTTGTACAATAAAAGATGATTTTTTAAGCGGTTCGTACATTATTTTGTCATTTTGTTGAGTTCGTTGGCAATGTTGGTTACTGTGTTGTTTAACTCAGTAATTGAAACCAGTTTTTTTACATTAAATATGATATCGGCTTTAGTGTAAAAAACTTCTCTTTCATTCAAGTGATTTGTAATAAATGGTAGTAGCGAATCTGCTGTTTTATTAGCAATTAACGGTCGTTTTCTTTTAGAGATTTGCAATTGTTCAACTAAGTCTTTTGGTTCGGCTTTTACGTAAACGGTTATACCTGTGCTATTCATCAGTTCCATATTATCAAAGAAGCAGGGAGTTCCGCCTCCTGTTGCAATTACAACATCTTCTATTTCAGAGACCTCTTGTAGCGATTTCCTTTCAATCTCCCGAAATCCATCTTCTCCATAATCTTTAAAAATGTCGGATATGGATTTGTGATATTTTGATTCGATGAGTATATCCAAATCAATAAATGAGAGATTAAGTAATTTACTCAATCTTTTTCCAATTGTGGATTTACCCACTCCCATATATCCTATCAGATAAATTCTTTTCATCTTTTTTATATCAATGGAGCAAAAAGTCGCATAAATGATTCCACAAAACGTTTGGCTCTTGGGCGTTTCAGCCAATCTTTAAGCAGTAACTCTTTTGCATATTTACTGTCTTCAAGAAAAATTTCAATTGCCTCTTCAGCTACTCCATGGTCATATATAAAACCTTCAACCTCAAAGTTTTCTTCAAAACTACGCGAATCAAAATTAACCGAACCTATCAATGTGAGAGAGTCATCAAAGACCATCAGTTTAGAGTGCAGAAATCCTTTTTGATAACAAAATACCTTCACTCCACTTCTTAGCATCTCTTTTACATATGATTTTGATGCAGACTGCACAAGTGGCATATCGGAATATTCCGAAATCATTACTCTAACATCTACACCTCGAATTGCTGCAGCTTGTAAAGCCTCCGACATAGAGTCTGGCGGAATAAAGTATGGTGTTTGAATGTATATGCTCTTTTCTGCATCGTAAATTGCTTGCAAAATGCCGCGGGATATTTCTCTATCTTCTCGTAATGGACCGCTATTTGCGGTTTGCATAACAATATCGCCACTCTTTTCGAGTTCAGGGAAATATCTTCGGGAAGTGATAAGTGTTTTACTTACAAAGTGCCAATCGATAAGGAATATCGATTGTAATCCCTGTACGCCTTTTCCTTCAATTCTTATATGTGTATCTCTCCAAACTCCCCAGCTGCAACCTTCAATATATCTGTCGGCAATATTCATTCCGCCCAAATAACCAATTTTGCCGTCAATAACAACTATTTTTCGGTGATTTCGATAATTGAGTCTTGCTGTAAAAATAGGGAATACAAGTCTTAAAAATGGCTCGGTTTCGATACCTGCTTTTCGAAGGTCTTCGAAAAATGATTTATTTGTTTTTCGTGAACCGAAACTGTCATAAATAATCCGCACTTCCACACCTTGAAGTGATTTTTTTATTAGTGCATCTTTTATTCTGTTGCCCAATTTATCATCACTTATAATATAATACTCGATATGAATATGTTCTTTCGCATTTTCAATATCGGCAATAAATTTATCAAAGTGCTCTTCTCCATTGGTGAAAAATTGAATGCTGTTACCACCCAGGAGTGGCGTATGATCCATGTTTTGTAGTAAACGAATAAGATTTGCATGCTTTTCTGGATAGGCTAACTCTTCATGTGTGCCAATTTCGTTTAACGGTCGTTTTTTTAGTTTACTGTACATCCGTTTCGAAATTACCTGCTTTTTTGTAACATCTTGTCCGAATACAAGATACCAGATTAGTCCGATAACAGGCAAAAAAATGAGTACCATAACCCATGACAGGGTTTTGATTGGATTGCGATTTTCCGAAATAACTACAAGGACGATACTTATTATAGTTATCGCGTAAATCACTTCAAGAATGGTAATCAAAACATGGCTCATATGAAATAGATTTTACATATTGTTTATCTATATTTTTCGTGTTCCACGTCATCCAGAATATTTAAATATGATGTGTATCTGCTTTGGCTAATATAGTGTTGTTCAACTGCTTTTTTTACAGCACAATTGGGCTCATCTAAGTGCATACAGTTGTTGAAATGACATTTTTTAGACATTTTGAAAATTTCCGGGAAATAGTGTGAAATTTCGCTTCTCTCCATATCTATAAGCCCAAAACCTTTAATTCCCGGAGTATCTATAATAAATCCACCTTCGTCCAGTTCAATCATTTCCGAAAAGGTGGTTGTGTGCATCCCTTTACTGTGATAATCAGAAATTTTGCCTACTTTCTGTTTTGTTTCTGTTTGTAATACATTGATAATGCTCGATTTGCCAACTCCCGAATGTCCCGCAAGCAAGGTGATTTTCCCTTTAACAAGTTGTCGGATTTCATCCATCCCTATATCTTCGGTAGCCGATGTTTTTATGCAAGTATAGCCTATTGTTGTGTACAGATGTATCAGTGCGTCGGTATATTCTGCATCATACTCATCGTGCAAATCTATTTTGTTGAAAATTAGATATGTTGGAACGTTATAAGCAACAGCAGTGGCTAAAAATCTGTCGATAAAAGTTGTTGTTGTTTCGGGGAAGCGAACTGTGATACAGAGCAGTGCTATATCGATATTCGCAGCCAAAATATGCGAATGTTTGGATAGGTTTGATGCGCGACGAACGATGTAGTTCTTCCTGTCCTCTATTTCGGTAATAAATGCAGCATCTTCCGAAAACTCACCCAACACAACTCTGTCTCCAACTACGACAGGGCTTGTGCTTCGGATTCCTTTAAGGCGCAGGTTGCCTTTGGCAAAACAAGAAATATCTTCTCCGCTATCTGTTCTTACCAGATAGTTGTTACCTGTATTTCTAATTACCAATCCTTTTATTTGCATTTGTTTTATTAAACAAGTTATTAGTAAACGAGTAAACTGTTTACCAGCTGTTTCGGTATATAAAGTTGTAGAGACGTGGTATGCCGCGTCTCTACAAATTGTTGTATTAAAAAATTATACCGTTAAGATTTCTTTCTCTTTTTCGGCAAACATTTCATCTACTTTCTTAATGAAAACGTCGTGACTTTTTTGTAGTTCATCTTCACCGGTTTTACCCATATCTTCGGGCATTCCATCTTTTACGGCTTTTTTGATTTCGTCAATTCCTGCACGACGGGCATTTCTGATGCTTATTTTTGCATCCTCAGCCTCTTGTTTGGTCTGTTTTACCAGTTGTTTGCGACGCTCTTCTGTTAGTGGCGGAATTCCAAGACGAATTATTTCGCCGTTATTTTCGGGAGTGATACCAACGTCTGAGTCTAAAATAGCTTTCTCAACTACCTTTAGCATCGTTTTTTCCCACGGTTGAACAATAATAGTTTTGGCATCGGGTGTTGTTATTGTAGCTGCATTAGATAACGGAACAACACTTCCATAATAATCAACACGTACACCGTCCAAAATACGAGGATTTGCTCTTCCTGCACGGATTCTCGCGAAAGTTTCTTCAAGAAAATCGAGAGTCATTTGCATTTTTTCCTCTGCTTCTTTTTTAATTGTAGAAATATCCATAATAAATATTGTTTTTGTTTTATTTGTTTGTTAGCAAAAATAGTGAATTTATTTTAAACATTGCTATGTTCCTGTGATTAATTTAGTTTTTGGCTGTTTCTCGCAAAGAGCGCTAAGCTACATCAAATTGTAGTTGGCAGTTGTGATTGATGTCTTTCTGTCATGTCGAACGCAGTGAGACATCTATTAGATTCTTTACTTCGTTCTGAATGATATCAGTCTCAAAATATGAAACTCACACCCCGAAACACGCAACCTCGCAACCCGTAACAACTATAAACTAATTATGTACCAATGTTCCAATATCTTTACCCAACAACAGATTTTTCAAATTTCCCTTGGTATCCATATCGAAAACCACTATCGGTAAATTGTTCTCTTTGCAAAGTGTACTAGCCGTTAAGTCCATTATTTTCAGACCTCTTTCGTAAACCTCATCGAAAGTGATGCTTTCGTATTTGGTTGCAGTCGGGTCTTTTTCCGGGTCGGCAGTATAAACACCATCCACTCGGGTACCTTTAAGCATTACATCAGCTTCAATCTCTATACCGCGCAAAGCCGATGCCGAATCAGTTGTAAAGAAAGGATTTCCAGTTCCGCCGGCAATTATGGCAATTTCGCCATTTTGCATCGCTTCTATTGCACTCCATTTGTTGTACAATTCGCCAACAGGCTCCATTCTGATTGATGTGAAAACTCTGTTTTTTTGTCCAATTGCAGTTAATGCAGAGCTGAGAGCCAGACTGTTAATAACGGTTGCGAGCATTCCCATTTGGTCACCTTTTACACGGTCGAAGCCTTTTTGAGTTCCGCTAAGTCCACGGAAAATATTTCCGCCGCCAATAACGATACCGATTTGAGTTCCCATTTGCGCAACCTCTTTCAGTTGCTCGGCATACTCTTCCAATCTTATCTCGTCGATGCCCGATTTCTTTTCTCCGGCTAACGATTCGCCGCTCAGTTTGAGTAAAATTCTTTTAAATTTCATTTTGATATACTGTTTTGTGATTATGATTTCTTTTTAATCTATAAATTTAACCTCTTTAAAAGAGTATTTTCTTTCTAAGTTAGAATCTATTTCGCTTAAAATCAAATGTCCCGAAGGTAATACGTTCTCTATTTTCGCCTGAAAACGACCATCAGCATCTTCATACCAATAATATTTTTCTTTTCGATATAAGTTTGCCATATACTTATTTTCGATATTTGTAAATTCCGACTCTTGCATTTCGCTGTAAAGTTTGAAAAACTCATTCAGAAACATATCGAGTAAAACATCTCTATCATGTTCTTTGCCTGTTATTTGAAACAGCGAAACAGGATTTGGTAACTCAGTCGGGAACTCTTTTTCGTTGATATTTAGACCGATACCGATAACAGAGTTGGCGATACTGTCGCCCAAAAGGTCGTTTTCGATAAGAATTCCTGCAATTTTTTTATCGTTCCAATAGATATCGTTGGGCCATTTTATGCGGATATTATCGGTAAACTGTTCGAGCATTTTTTTTATTGCCAACGAAACTATACGAGAAATAATAAATTGCTCATTTGCTTTCACTTTGGTCGGGTAAATTACCAAACTGAACAAAAGATTTGCGTTTTTTGATGAAAACCAACTGTTGCCCATCTGTCCACGACCTCCCGTTTGAAAGTCGGCAGTTACAATTGTTCCCTCTTCAAAATTTTTTTCTCGAACAAGTTTTTTCAGATAACTGTTGGTTGATTCTATCTCGTCAAAATGAATAATAAATCTTTCTTCCAATAATTTCATTTCGTGATAATTATTTCCTATAAAAACGGCAAAAAAGCATCTTCTATATGCTCAATCTGCATCTCTTTCCCGTTCCACACTGCTCCAATAATATCAAATCGTGCAGGTTTATCCAGGTCATGTTCGATAATATAATGATTTGCAGCATCTACCATACGACGCATACGACTTTTTCCGACAAAATCTTCCGGATTGCCCCACTGTGTAGAAGTGCGGGTTTTCACTTCCGCAAAAACCAACCACTCCTCGTTCTCGGCTATAATATCTATTTCATAGCCGTGAAATCTCCAGTTGCGACGTACAATTTTGTATCCTTTCTCTTTCAACATTCGAGCCGCCGCTTCCTCTCCTTTTTTCCCAAGTTCGTTGTGTTCTGCCATAAATTAGGGTAAAAATACAAAATTAAGGCTTTAATTCTTCATTTTGGTGTAAATATTTTGTTTTTTTGTATTCTGAAAGTAAATAAAGTGCAATCAGATGAAAACAAAAGGGACAAATTTGAAGCAACGTGTATTATTGCGTTCTAAGAAGGCGGAATTTATGCTCAACGAAGAAGAGTATGAGTTGATAAATTTTTATCTGAGAAAATATAAAATTACTAATCGCTCTCGCTGGTTTCGTGAAACAATAATGAATCATATTCTCAAAAATATGGATCAGGATTATCCAACGCTTTTTGAAGAGAATGAGATGAGACGATAATTTTTGTCCGAAGACCGATGTCGGATGTCCGATGTTAGTAATTTGTAATTATAAATTGGTAATTAACAATCAAATGCTCGATGATAATTATTTTATGCGACAGGCACTAAATGAAGCCCAAAAAGCTTTCGATAAAGATGAAGTGCCGATTGGTGCGGTTATCGTTGCCGAAAATCGTATTATTGCCCGTGCTCACAATCTTACCGAAATGCTAAATGATGTTTCAGCTCATGCCGAAATGCAAGCAATAACAATTGCAGCCGACACTTTAGGCGGGAAATATCTGAAAAATTGCACTTTGTATGTTACAATAGAGCCGTGTCCTATGTGTGCCGCCGCTTTGAATTGGGCACAAATAACGAGAGTAGTATATGGTGCAAGTGACGAAAAACGTGGTTATTCTCTTTTTACTCCTTCATTGTTACACCCGCGCACATCGGTTACATCGGGTATAATGGCGGATGAATGTTCCGCATTAATGCAGAGCTTTTTCGAGAAAAAACGTTAAAGATTGCAGACTGTCTTTTGTTTTGCATCTTGTGTCTATCGTCTATTTCCCACAAATATTGCTAAAAGCACACCATTCGCAATTCTTTTCGTTTAATGTTTGCGAGAAAGGGATATCGGGATTGAATATTTCGTCTATTACCGAGTTGAAATATTCGATAAATTCCGGCATATACTCCTCTATGTCCTCAATCTTATCGATTTGATTTTTATCTTTTTTGTGATAAATAGCCGGGTCAAAATTTTGAAAAATTGAACGAAGATAATAGATTGCCGGTGAAAGTTGTTTATCGGGATTTTTCTTGCCGTAAAACAGAGCATAGATAAAAACCTGCAATATTTGGTATGGCCTCTTGTCTTTAGATGAATCGAACAGTTGCTCTATACTGTTGAATTTAGTCTCTCCTGTTCCTGTTTTGTAATCGATTATTCGGTAAGAATCATTCACAAAATCAATTCTATCGATGCTTCCTTTGAAATTTATTTCTAAAGAGTCATTTATCCTATAAGTGTCGTTTATTTTGCATTCGGAGCCGATATATTTAAATGGCGTAAAATCCAGATCGGCTTTAAGAGTCTGTTTTACATAACGGCGTAATATTTCACCAATCAGATAAAACTGACCTTTCAATGGTTTTACATTATCTTCATCCATGAAATAGTAGCGGGCAAATGCTTTTTCGATTATCTCCGTAAGAAAATCATCGTTTTTAATGATTTCATTAATTGCATCATCGGTTACGTTTATATTCACATATCGATTATAAATATCTTCCATCAATTTGTGGAAAATTGAACCGAAAACGCTCGCTTCTACCGATTCGCTAACCTCCTCTTCCTCTTTTAATCCCTCAACGGCAGAAAAATAGAATTGCAGTGGGCAGTTGATGTAATTGTTTATTAATGATGCAGATAGAGCCGACTCTCCGCCAACTCTGAACTTGTTTAGTTTGTTTAAAACATCCTCAGTTTTTGAAACAGAGATAGTTTCTACTTTAGGTGAAAACACCCGATATTTTAAAATTTTCTCCGGTGCAATTTCAAATTTGTCGGAATAGAGATATTTCAATTGATTGAAAAAGCGACTTACCTCTCCGGTTTGCATATCCTCTGTTCGGGTGTCGTAAAGCATGAAAACCCGTTTTGCTCTGCTTATCATGCGATAGAAATAGTAAGCGTTTTTGCTATCCTGATGCTCGTGAACAGGCAATCCGAATGTTTTTCTTAAAGTATATGGAATGAATGAGTTGTGGGATGTTTTTGTAGGAAAAACGCCTTCGTTCATCGAAAGAATAATCAGATTGTCGAAGTCTAAAACTCTGGTTTCCAAAGTTCCCATTATCTGTAATCCTGACAAAGGTTCACCGCTAAACGCCACATTGATACTTTTTGTCAATCCTTTCAACAAGCGGAAATATGTATCGATATTCATGTCGATAGAGTCGGTTAGCGTGTCTTGCAATCGGGTTATAACTTTGTAATACTCAACGATAAATTCACGTTCCAGGTCAATTGCCCGACTACTCTCTGCCGATAACTCCTCATCTTTGTTTTTTATCTCGCTTTCGATAGAGTTGTAAACCGAAATCAGTATTTCGTGCAGATATTCGGGAATATCTTGCCACTTTTCTATCGGTCTGAAAATCAATTCAACTAATGGATTCCCTTTTAACTCGTTTGTGGAAACAGTAACACGATTGAAACTGACAATGTTGTTTTTTATTTCGTCCGCGTCTGATTTTATAGCGTGCATCACTAACGGATGATTGAGAATTATAAGCACATGACGAAAATAGAAGGCGTGTTCATCTCCCGATTTGCGCACGTTTTTTTGCAAAAGCGATATGTTTTCCACCAAACTTGCAACCGACGCGTTTGTCAGACTGTAACCCATTGTTACATTTATTTTTTCAATCTCTTTGGGAATAGAGTAGAGTGTAGGCAGCAACAGATTTTCATCGGGTAAAATAATTGCAGTATTGATTATTTCATTCGATAGATGTTCATTTTCAATTAGTTTCGATATTATTTCCGAAACATGCTTGGCTTGTCCAACTGCCGAAGGTATGCCAATAAGCTCTATTTTGGTTTTTTCTTTCGAATCTTCTAAAGATTTGTCAGAGTATATCTGTTCGAATTTTGAAGGAAATCTCGACAAATTATCCTCTACCCACATCGATGCGCGATTCTGTTTATCGTGAACCATGGGCGATTCGTAATCCCAGTAAAAATCGGCAACACCCCTGTTTTTTAGATAATTCATCAACTCATACTCAACAGTCGATATCGAATTTAACCCCACGAAAATGAAACTGCCATTGCCAAGTTCAAAATCCTCTTTTGCCTTTGCACGGTCGGCAACTTCTCTAAACAGCATTCCTTCGTAAGCATATCCGTTATCTTTTAGTTCGTTGCGAAAGTTTGTATATAGTTCGAAAAGAATGTCCCAGGTCTGAACAAATTTTTGTTTCGTTTCGTTGCCTTCCACAGGTAAAAAATACGTCCAAAATCTTTGAATAGCCTCTATCTGCGATGGACTTAAATGTGAAAAATCGTCATCTAACGATTTTAGATTGCTGATGTTTCTGAACAGTTGGCGGGCATCCACCATATATTTGTCCACATTGTCGAAATCATTCAATAACATCTCTCCCCAATATAGAAAATCGTCGAATGTCTCTTCCGAGCCGATGATGTTTATGTAATTTTTGTACAGAGTTTCCAACATCATTATATTGTCGGCAAGTTGATAATCGGAAAGCGACTCAAACAACTCGTTTATTGTAATTACAGAAGGGGAAAATATCGGTTTTGTAGCAATATCCGATAGATATTTCCGAAAGAAAACACCTGCACGCTTGTTGGGAAAAACAAACGTGTGTTTATACAAATCGTTTCCGTATTCGGAATAAAAAGTTTGTGCTATTCGCCGTAGAAAAGGTGTCATTGTTTTTTTATTTATCTGTTATTACTACGATTTTTTTGGTTGATATAAAAAACTGATGAAAAATCCGATTACCAATAATCCGCCACCTACTATAAAAGCGTATAGTCCTGCTTTATCGGCATAATTATCTTTCATAAAAGCTACAATTTGCGGTCCGATAATTCCGCCAACACCCCATGCCGTGAGCAATGCACCGTAAAGCGACGACATCAGTTTGCTACCGTACATGTCTTTTGTGAGTGAAGGTAATACGCCAAATCCTCCGCCGTAGCAAAGTAACACGATGCACACCAATATCGAGAATATAATCGGATTGGTTACAAAAATGAGCAGTAGAAAAATCACAGCTTGAAGTCCTAACAAAATACGGAAAGTTTGTATTCTGCCGATTTTGTCCGAAACACTACCCCAAAAGAAACGACCTAAACCATTAAAAATAGAGCTGACAGCAATAAGTGTAGCACCTGCAGCAGCCAATGATGCAATAACATCTGGATTTGAAAAATCTGTATCAATCGGCATTTGCAGTTTTAGTAAATCTTGCAACAATGGTGATTGAAACGAAATAAATATCATTCCTGCAACAATATTTATCGCGAATATAATCCAAACCGTAATAAATGGTCTCTTTTTGATATATTGTCCGATAGATATTTTCTCTTGTGCCTGTTTCGCTGGTCTTTCACTTTCGGGTAGTTTTAAGAATGATGCCAATACAGGAATTGTAACAATCATTATCATTCCGATATAATAAAACGTTGTGCTCAAATTGTTACCTGAGATTTCCAGAAACAGCGGTGCTAAAATTTTAGACATCAGCAAAGCTCCAAGTCCGAAACCCATTACCACCATTCCGGTAGCCAATCCCTGTTTTTCGGTAAACCATGATGAAACGGTCGCTACAGGCGTAACATAAGCAAGTCCTAACCCAATTCCGCCAATCAATCCGAAACCTAAATATAACAACGGAAGTGATTGTTGCGATAAAGCAAATCCTGAAATTAAATAACCTAAAGCATAAAACAGACCACCAAACATTGCCAGTTTTCTAGGTCCGTAAACTTTCATTTTGGTACCGGCCCATGCAGCAGTAACGCCCAGCATAAAAATAGATAGACTGAATGCCCAGGCTGTTTGGGTGTTATTCCATCCGGTAAATTCGGTAATAGGAGTTTGGAAGAAACTCCAGGCATAAACTGTGCCTAAAAATAGTTGTATAAAAGTTCCTATGATAGCTATTGACCATTTTTTCATAATAATATTCTTATATAAATGTTTTATGATTTTTATTTTTAGAGATACAAATTTACAAAACTTCGATTTCTAATCAATTAAAAAACGAATAAAAAAGTAGAGATTATATGTCAGTCATAAATCACGTCAAAATGTATGTCTATGTTATTGTTAACACTATTGCTTTGTTAAAGTTCAGGATATTAAAATTAAAAAAAACGAAAATGAATAATAATAAAAACTTCATGTTTGCTAAATGAAACTTTAATTGCAAGTTAAGTTTTGATGATACAAACATTTGATAATATGTAATTAAAATATGTGTACTATTATAATTTGAGTTTTCATTAAAACTTGGACGTGTAATTTTTTGATAGTTAAAAACAAAAAAAAAAATTCTATGTGTAATTATTTTACTAATTTTGCATTATAAACTACAGTTAATTTTATTTATTAATCAAAAACAAATCAAATGAAAAAGATTTTAT
>CAYFUW010000055.1:0-14750 GCA_964346495.1 uncultured Dysgonomonadaceae bacterium | reverse complement strand
TATAGGGATTTCATGCACAATGCGGTTTTGGTAACCGCAATGTGCTATTACATCATCAATTTGTTAATTATTGCAATAACAACAAGTTGATTTTGTTTTATTTAACAACAAATCAACAAAAATGCTCCCTGTGCTAAAGGTCGATAAATATGTTTTCATTACCTTTGCAATGATTTAAGAATTTGAAAAATATAACAGAGATATAATTACAACAAAATAGAATGAAAAAGTATAAACTGATAAATACGATTACCGGTTGGGCTGTTTTTCTTATAGCTGCGGTCGTGTATTTAATGACAATTGAGCCAACCGCCAGCTTCTGGGATTGTGGAGAGTTTATTTCAGCAGCATATAAATTGGAAGTTGGACACCCGCCCGGTGCACCATTTTTTATGCTAATCGGAAATTTGTTTACACAATTCACATCCGATCCTGCACAAGTAGCAAAAATGGTCAACAGCATGTCGGCAATAATGAGTGCGTTGACTATTCTGTTCCTGTTCTGGACAATAACACATTTGACTCGAAAATTGGTATTAAAGAAAGATAGCGAAACCATTTCTGTAGGACAGACAATCATTATTATCGGTAGCGGAATTGTAGGCGCATTGGCTTATACATTTTCCGATACTTTTTGGTTCTCAGCAGTTGAGGGTGAAGTTTACGCGTTCTCGTCAATGCTCACGGCACTAGTATTTTGGCTAATTTTGAAGTGGGAAGATAACGCTCACAAACCCGACTCCGACAAATGGATTGTTTTAATCGCTTACGTTATGGGACTCTCTATTGGAGTGCACTTGCTCGGATTGCTATGTATCCCTGCAATTGTAATGGTTTATTATTACAAAACAAGCGAAAAAATCACCTGGAAAGGCTCGCTACTTGCACTACTCGCATCATTCGGGTTGATAGTTGTATTGATGTACGGAATTGTTCCGGGCTTCACAAAAGTGGGAGGCTGGTTCGAGTTGTTTTTCGTAAATACTCTCGGCATGAGTTACAATTCAGGTGTATTTGCTTATATTATTCTTTTAGTAGGAGCCGTAGTTTGGTCTTTGTATGAGACAATTTCGCCTAAAGGAAAAGTAAAAAGAGCACGTATCGCTTTTATATTGAGCTTAGCACTGTCAGGAGTTCTCTTTATCGGCAGCAGTGTATGGATTTGGCTGATACTCATAGCTGTAAGTATTTATTTTGTTTTTGTTAAAAAAAGAATCAGCACAAGAGTTCTGAATCTATCTATGTCGAGCCTATTGGTTATTATTATTGGTTTTTCGGCATACGCTATTATCCCGATACGCTCATCGGCTAACCCACCACTCGATTTGAACTCACCCGAAGATATTTTCTCATTGGGAAGTTATCTAAACAGAGAGCAATATGGACAAACACCACTATTTCATGGTACGACTTATGTTTCGCAAGTGAAACGTGATGCACAAGGAAATCCTATTGTCGCTAAAGAGAAAAAATCGTACAGCAGAGTAATAAAAACATCTGATAACGAAAAAGACAGATACAAAGTATCGACATATCCAACGTATAAATACACCAACACAATGCTTTTCCCGCGTATGCACTCCAATCCGACAAGACCCGGTTTTGGAAATCATATGCAAGGATACGAGATTTGGGGAGGTGTAGTAAATAAGAACGAGAAACCCACGTTTTTCCAAAACTTGAAATTCCTGTTCAATTACCAAATAAACTTCATGTATTGGAGATATTTCATGTGGAACTTCTCCGGTCGTCAAAACGATATTCAAGCCGATGGCGGCATGACCAAAGGCAATTGGATTACAGGCATTTCATTTATCGACGAACATGTTCTGGGTCTTGGACCACAAGATAATATCGCTCCAGAAATTGCTGATAATAAAGGACGAAACAAGTTCTATATGTTGCCACTAATTTTAGGTTTGATCGGAATAATCTATCAACTAAGACTAAAAGATAAAGGATTGCAAAACTTTATTTTAGTTTTCCTTCTTTTCTTTATGACCGGATTAGCTATTATTCTATATCTAAATCAAAGTCCTTATGAACCACGAGAAAGAGATTACGCCTATGCCGGCTCGTTCTACGCTTTCGCGATATGGATTGGAATAGGTGTAGCCGGGATTGGCAAGTTTTTACGCAAACACATTAAAAACACAACCGTTGCATCGACTATTGCTTTTGTTGCATGTCTGTTTGTGCCATTACAAATGGTTAGTCAAACCTGGGACGACCACGACCGTTCGGGACGTACTTTGGCAAGAGATACCGGAATGAACTATTTGAGTTGTGTGGAGCCGGGCGGTATTATTTTCTGTAATGGCGATAACGATACCTATCCTTTATGGTATGTACAAGAGACGGAAGGTTTCCGCACCGATGTACGTGCTACCAATATGAGCTTCTTGCAAACAGAGTGGTATATTGACCAACTGTTACGCCAGGCATACGAATCTGAACCGCTGCCAATTAAGTGGTCTAGAGAAAGATATTGGAGCGAAGCCGGAGATATTGCTTATGTCCTTTCGGAGAGTGATATTATAGAAGCGTTGAAATCTGGTGGAATTACACCCCCAAGTTATAGTCAATATTACGACACAAGTGCATACAAAGATACAATATCGCTACGTCAAACGATGGAAAATCTGAGAACAGGGAACAACGCAACACCACATAACCCGTTTGGAATAACAGATTTACAAATTGTTCCCGGAAAGGTATTGGCTCTCGATGTGGATACTACAAAAGTAGATTGGATTGGTATCAATTCGAAACCATCTGACAAAATGTACGTGAACTTAGGCGGAAAACAGTCGTTACGTCGAATCGACTTAATGTTCTTAGAAATTCTTAGCAATGTAAACGACGACAATTGGAAAAGACCTTTGACTTTTGCAATTACAGTTGATAGAAATCTATATATGAACTTGCAAGAGAGCAATTTCTCTTTAACCGGATTGACTTATCAAATTGTGCCGGGGATACCGCAAAGCCAGGCTGTTAATACAGAAAGAACGTATGACAATCTGATGAACAAGTTCAGATGGGGAGGATTGGAAGAAAACCCAAATATCTATTTAGATGAAACTTGTCGCCGAATGATTTCTACTTTCCGTATGTCTTTTAACCTATTGGTTGAAGCTTTGATATCGGAAGGAAAAAATGAAAAGGCGCTTGCCGCACTCGATAAAAGTATTTCGGTAATGCCACACTCTGCAGTTCCGTTTAGTAACGACGGAATATTGTATGGCAGGGCATATTACAGAATAAATGAAAACAAAAAAGCTGCTGAGCTTCTGCAACAAATAGAAAAAAGAATTAATAAAAATCTCGATTGGTATTATCGTTTGTCTCCACAACAAATGGACAATGCTGTTGTAGATATTTATGGCAATATCAATCAACAACTCTTGCTCACATCAGTGTATCAAGAGTTTGACAGAGATAAATATGTTACCAAAACAAAAGAGTTAATCAATTTGGCAGAAAAAAGCTACACTAGCGGTATAGGATATATTGGCGATTTTATATTAAAAGAGCTTACCGATAGTGCAATTCGCGGTTACTATATTTCTGAAGTAGAAAATGATGAAGAGGTTACATTAGAAGAAGAAGTGATGCAACAAACTTTACAAGTGATGCAGCAATATAACAGAATGGAATTGTTGCAATATTACAGTAGCGCTGTGGAATAGTTTTTAGTATGTAGTTTGGAGTGGGGAGTATGTAGTAGGTTCGGGATGTGTGGTGCGTGATGTGTCCCGAAATCGCTTCGCTCATCGGGATCTCCGCTGCGCTTCGAGGAGACGATGGCTGTGCCTTCGTTTAATAGACACAAGATACAAGAGTCAAGACAATAGACATTGACTTGTAGAGAGGGAGACTTCGCGAATGGGATATTGGAAGAGGTACATTGCGGTTATAATCCGCATTGTACATAATAACTTATAAAGAATAGGAGATGTTGAAAAAAGTAATTTTGTAGCTTTGCGCACTTCGCGATATTACCTTTGCGAGCTTCGCGTAAAAATACCCTACGACGAAAATAAACTAATCATTTTTATGATTGTTATATACAAATAGAAATAATAAATTAGAAAACCCAAAAACAACAATAACAATGAAAAGAACAAAGTACATCCTTATTTTAGCCGTATTAAGCACCTTACTTTTATCAAGTTGCGGATACAACAACATGGTTAGCAAACAAGAAAACGTAGAATCACAATGGGGAAATGTAGAAAATGCTTATCAAAGAAGAGCAGACTTAATTCCCAACCTTGTTAACACAGTAAAAGGTTATGCCGAACACGAACAAGAGACTTTAACACAAGTAGTAGAAGCTCGTGCAAAAGCTACACAAACTACTGTTGATGTAGATGATTTGACAGAAGAGAATATTCAAAAATTTCAAGAAGCACAAGGCGAATTAGGTCAAGCATTAGGCAGACTATTGCTTATTCAAGAGAATTATCCTGAACTAAAAGCGAACGAATCATTTTTGGCACTACAAGACGAACTTGCCGGAACCGAAAACCGTATCGCAGTTGAACGTAACAGATTTAACGAAACAGCAAAAGATTACAACTCCTATATCCGTCAGTTTCCACGTGTAATTTATGCAGGATGGTTCGGATTTAAGAAGAAAGGATATTTCCAGGCACTACCAGGAGCAGAAACAGCACCAAAAGTAGAGTTTTAAAAGTACAAAATACTCGATAAAGTCACATCTTCAACCTTTAAAAATGTTAAGCAGGGAAGAGTTGCTATTGGTAAAAGATACCATTCGCGAAGCGGAACGTTTCACGTCTGCAGAGATTCGCGTATGCGTAGCAAGACGTTGTCCCAATGATCCATTCCAGGCAGCGTGTAAGAAGTTCGAGAAACTCAAAATGCATAAAACAGCATTGCGAAACTCAGTGCTTATCTATGTTGCGCCTGCAAATAATAAAGTTGCGATAGTGGGAGATTCGGGAATAACCAAAATAACACCACCCGATTTTTGGAACAATGTCTTGTCCGAAATGCTTCCTTTGTTAAAAGACAACCTTATTTGTTTAGGTATCTGCCTCGGAGTAAAAAAGGTTGGCGAACTGATGAAAGAGTTGTATCCTGCCGACTCTGAAAACCCGAATGAGTTGAGCGATGAAGTTATTTTAGATGAATCAGATGAAGAATAGAATATTACTTGGTTTTCTGTTTTTACTTTCAGTTTTGGGAGTCTTGGCACAAGACATCCCGGAACCGATGTACCCATACAGATTAGTCAACGATTTCGCTCAAATATTCTCACTGGAAGAACGAGAAGCCCTGGAACAAAAACTTCTCGCCTACAATGATTCTACTTCTACACAAATATATGTTGTAACCATTTCCGATTTGCAAGGTTATAATGCATCCGACTTCGCTTTCAGACTTGGCGAGAAGTGGGGAATCGGACAAAAAAGCAAAGATAACGGAGCGGTTATTCTGGTGAAACCAAAATCATCTGATAGCAACGGGCAAGCTTTTATCGCTGTCGGATATGGGCTTGAAGCACGCATCAACGATGCTTATGCAGGGCGTATCGTCCGCAATGAGATGATTCCGCACTTTAAAGAAGATGATTATTTTAGCGGAGTAAATGCTGCTGTAGATGAGATGATTGCTCGACTATCGGGTGAATTTAGTGCCGATGAAGAGGAGTCAGATGGAATTTCTATATTTCTAACTCTTGTGATAATAGCTGCTATCATTCTGTTAATTATTTTATTAACAAAAAGCGACCAACATATAGATAGCGGAAGAAATAGTGGTGGAAGAAGAACCACCTATTTTCCACCAATAACTACCTCAAGACGCAGCGGCTGGGGCGGAGGTTTCGGTGGCTTTGGCGGCAGTGGTGGATTCGGAGGAGGCTTCGGTGGTGGAGGCGGCGGAAGATTTGGCGGAGGCGGTGCCGGCGGAAGTTGGTAAATTATTGGCTGTTAGCTTTTAGTCTTTAGCTTTTGGCTTCGTGGTGCGTGTTACGTGTTGCGGATTACTGTTCTCAACTAGATACTACAAACTAAAATTTGTTCCTCGCAAAGAACGCGAAGAAATATCGCAAAGCTCGCTAAGAGGGCATTGCGGTTTTAAATCCGCATTGCCCTTAATTAGACTCAAAACTTCATACTAAATACTCAGAACTAAATAAATATTTCACGAAGCCACAGGCATCGTGTCCCGATAGTAGAGACGTCATACTATGGCGTCTCAATTAATTAAACCACATGGGTAAAGAGTTATTTAGTGTTGTCGGGATTACAAATCCATCCAACGAGGAAATAAGTTTTCATCAAATATTCGTAGAGACGGAGCATGCTCCGTCTCTACTTTGTGAGAAACTTCCTTAAATCATGTGTATATGTGCCTAACTAATTCTTCCCCAATCAAATCTATTTCCTGCTAACTTTTTAAGTTGCTGTTTCAATATCGTATGCTCGGGATGAGACAGTTGAGGATCTTTCGATATTACTTCATCAACAACTTCTCTTGCTCTGTACAAAATACTACTATCACGAACCAAATCCGATATTTTAAGATTGAGTGCAAGACCGCTTTGTTGGGTTCCTTCCAAATCGCCGGGACCACGAAGTTTCAGATCGGCTTCGGCGATAACAAATCCATCGTTACTTTCGGTCATTATCTCCATTCGGCGACGGGTATCTGCCGAAAGTTCATAAGGCGTAATCAATATGCAGTACGATTGATCTCCACCACGCCCTACACGACCACGCAACTGGTGCAATTGCGACAAGCCGAATCGTTGAGCACTTTCTATTACCATAACTGTTGCATTTGGCACATTCACACCAACTTCAATAACGGTTGTAGAAACCATTATTTGTGCCTCTTTCGATACAAATTGCTGCATCACTTCATCTTTTTCGGCAGGTTTGAGGCGACCATGCATTTTGCAGACCTTAAATTCGGGAAAAATCTCTTTAATATGCTTATACCCTTCTTCTAAGTTTTTCAAATCGAGAGTCTCGCTCTCTTCAATCAGAGGATAAACGATATAAACCTGTCTGCCCGAATTTATCTGGGTACGTATAAATTCGTACATTGCACCACGTTTTTTATCGTATCTGTGCAAAGTTTGCACTGGTTTTCGCCCCGGCGGCAGTTCATCGATAACAGACACATCGAGGTCGCCGTAAACTGTCATCGCAAGTGTTCGTGGAATTGGTGTTGCCGTCATTACCAACACATGAGGCGGATGCTCGTTTTTTGTCCACAGTTTAGCACGTTGAGCTACACCAAAACGATGCTGCTCATCTATCACCACAAAACCAAGATTTTTAAATACCACATCTTCCTCTATCAAAGCATGTGTGCCGATTAATATATCAATTTCGCCAAGTTGCAACGAGGACAACATAGCATCACGATCTTTCTTTTTGGTGGAACCTGTAAGCAATTGCACATTTATGTCCATATTGGAAAGAAAAGACTTAATACTTTCGTAATGTTGCGATGCCAAAATCTCGGTTGGCGCCATCATACATGTTTGAAAACCATTATCTATTGCAATAAGCATGCACATAAGAGCGACGAGCGTTTTTCCGCTACCAACATCACCTTGCAAAAGTCTGTTCATCTGACTGCCGGTAGCCATATCACGCCTGATCTCCTTTATCACCCGCTTCTGTGCCTTAGTGAGATCAAAAGGAAGATTGTTTTTATAAAATGAGTTTAGGAATTTGCCCACTTTTTTGAAAATAAATCCTTTCAACTTCTCTTTCCGATTTACTGTATAACGTGCGATATTAAGCTGCATATAAAACAGCTCTTCAAACTTTAATCTGGTTTCGGCATCACGCAACAAGATAGGATTTTTAGGGAAATGGATGTTCTCGATAGCTTCGTGAAAAGATAACAGATGTGCACTTTTTATTACATCATTCGAGAGTGTTTCCTTCAAAGGCTCTTTAATCATACCCCAGGCATTTACAATCAGTTTTTGCATAGCTTTAGAGTTGAGGTAATGATTCTTCATCTTTTCCGTTGTATTGTAAAACGCGTAGAACACTTCGGACAAAGAATCTTCGTTCTTATATTCGTCGATATCGGGATGCGCAATATTCCAACGGTCGTTAAAAAGAGATGGTTTCCCAAAAACAATATACTCCTGACCAACTTTATATCTGCTTTCAACAAATCTTATTCCTTGAAACCAAACCAAATCGACAAATCCCGTTCCATCGGTAAAATGTGCAACAAGCCTTCTTTTTCGTCCCTCACCAAAAGTTTCGAAAGCTGTAATTCGTCCTTTTATCTGGATATTCAGCATCGAATTGTCGATTTCGTGAATATAATAAATCCTGCTCCTATCGACATATCGGTACGGATAATATCGCAATAGGTCGCCTAAAGTAAAAATATCGAGCTCAGTTTGCAATATTTGTGCCTTTTTGGGACCCACACCGGGAATAAATTGTATGTCGGTTTGAAGAATATCCACTTTTTATAGAACATATTACGTTTTATCTATACAAATATAGGCTTTTTTTGTTGAAAATAACTCCTATTTGCATTGATTAAGTAGCAGCTAACTCCGTATTAGCAGTTCCTATACATCACAAAGTTGTTTTTTTTATCATATAAACAGGCAAACTAAAAGTTTTTTTGCATCTTTGTTGACTATTATTATTCATATAAAAAATGTTTTATGAAAATTACCCGTTTCCCCTCTATATTAATTATTCTATTTTTATTTAGCAACATTGAATTATCAATATCGAACAATCGTGATTTGATGCTTTTTTATGATAGCCCTGCAAATATTTGGGAAGAGACTTTACCGCTTGGCAACGGTCGAATTGGTATGATGCCCGATGGCGGAATCGAATCGGAACTTATTGTGCTGAATGATATTACAATGTGGTCTGGAAGCGAAGATCCATCCGCATTAAATCAGGAGGCGATTGGCTATTTGCCGAAAATACGAGAGCTTTTATTGAACGGAGAGAATGATGAAGCGCAAGAGTTGATGTATAAACATTTTCGTTGTGGCGGTCAAGGCTCTGCTTTTGGAAGCGGGAAAGATGCGCCGTACGGATGCTTTCAGATGTTGGGAAATTTGCATATTAATCACCGTTTTGGAGATGAAAAAGGCAGTCCGCAAGATTACAAAAGAACACTTTCGTTAAATGATGCTATTGCCACCACCAATTTTTCTATCGGAAAAACCGAATATACACGAGAATATTTCGCTTCGCATGCTAATGATGTTTTGTGTATCAGACTGAAATCCAACAAGAAGAGCTCCATATCTTTCGATGCAACACTTAGTCGTCCTGAACGAGCCGAAATTTCGATAGAAAACGGATGTTTGGTTATGAAAGGTCAGCTGAATGATGGTTTTAATTCTGATAAAGGAGTTCGCTTTTTCACCAAAATGCAAATTATAAATATCGGCGGAAGTCTTACTACAACAGACAACTCTATCGTGATAACTGATGCAGATGAGGCAATTATCTTTATCTCTACATCTACCGATTTGTTAGATAAAAATTATATTACAACCGTTGACGATTTATTGACAAATGCTATAAAACAACCATATTCTCTATTAAAAAAAGCACACACGGCAGCTTTTCAAGAGAAGTTTAATCGTGTACAACTCAATTTGGGAGAGCAAGATAATAGCACGCCAACAAACAGGCGATTGCTTAATTTTCAAACCGATAATGACCCGAGCTTCGTTGCACTTTATTTTAACTACGGGCGATATTTGATGATTTCGGGAACAAACGAGAACACACTACCGCTTAATTTACAAGGAATGTGGGCAAACACGGTTCAAACACCATGGAACGGCGATTATCATCTGAATATCAATTTGCAAATGAACTATTGGCTCACAGATGTTTGTAATTTACAAGAGTTGTATTCACCATTTATTCGATTTACAAAATCGCTAGTCCCATCTGGCGAAGCTACCGCAAAAACTTTTTATGGAGCTCAAGGTTGGGTTGCCCACATGATGAGCAATCCATGGAAATTTACCGCACCTGGCGAACATGCATCCTGGGGAGCAACCAACACCGGCGGAGCCTGGCTTTGCGCACATCTTTGGAATCACTATCTATTCACACAAGATGTGGAATACCTTCGGTCCATTTATCCTACTCTAAAAGGAGCAGCTCAATTCTTTCTCACTTCAATGATAAAAGACCCGAAAACAGGATGGTTAGTTACTGCACCTTCGTCATCACCCGAAAACGCTTTCTACCTTCCCGGAAAAAACAATCCCGTTTTTGTTTGCATGGGACCGACAATGGATAATCAGATAGTTTATGAACTGTTTTCTAATGTTTTATCGGCTGCAAAATCTCTAAATATAGAAGATGAATTTTTATCGAAAGTGGAGGCTGCAATAGATAAACTTCCGCCTATGCAAATCAGCCCGAACGGTTATTTACAGGAGTGGTTGGAGGATTACAAAGATGTGGAACCAACGCACAGACACGTTTCGCATCTTTACGGTTTGTATCCGGGCAACCAAATATCACCACAAAAAACACCGGCACTTGCAGAAGCTGCACGAAAAACCTTAGAACGTCGTGGCGATGCAGGAACCGGATGGTCGAGAGCATGGAAAATAAATTTCTGGGCGAGACTGAAAGATGGAAATCGTGCTCATAAACTTTTGAAAAGCCTTTTAGAACCTGTTTTAGACGATGATGCAAAAAAACAGTCAAAGGGTGGCACTTATGCCAATCTTTTTTGCGCTCATCCGCCTTTTCAGATAGATGGAAATTTTGGTGGCACCGCCGGAATTGCAGAAATGCTTATCCAAAGTCATGAAGGGTATATCGAACTACTCCCGGCACTTCCCGATAATTGGCAAAGCGGTAGCTTCAAAGGACTTAGAGTGCAATGTGGTGGCGAAATCGATTTAGAATGGGAAGATTCACATATCAAAACTATAACATTAACCACTTCAGCTTCTAATAAATTTATCATCAAAGTACCTGAATATGTATCTGAAATAAAGAGAGATGGCGAAACTGTTTCTTCTGAAAACGGATATATAACGATAGATTTGGAGCAGGGAGAAGTTGCTGTATTAGAAGCAAGACACAAGAATCAAGACAGCAGACTTTTTTAGCACGCAAAGTTCGCAAAGAATACGCGAAGGATGCCAACTGGGAGAATTACAAATCTCAGCAACTGTGGTTCGGCAATTGTAGAGACGCTATAATATGATGTCTCTACAATTCTTCGACAAAAAAAATCGAAAATCCGAAATCGAAAATCGTAAACAAATTAGTCTTTTGTCTTGTTTCTTGGCTCTTGTGTCTTAATATCAATTACTCACTTAACATGATTTAATAAATATCAGACCTAAACTTTCATCTTTTACCCTTATCTTTGTAACGATATGAAGAAAAAACTATTTACACTCATAGCATTACTACTAACTGCCATTGTAATATATGGTGGTTCGGGTGTGAATATGTACTTCTTTTGTTGCGATGATTGTCGCGATGAAGGTGTTGCTGCGGTTATCGAACATAAATGCTGTGAAATTCATCATCACCACCATTCGGAAGATTCGCCAGAACACCACGATAACTACATACACGACTCTCATGGTGAGTGTGGAATTGATCGAATATCGGTAGATTGGACATTTTCGGCAGAAAAAACTCAGAATTTGAGTCCTGTAATTATATTTTTACCTGATTTAGTTTTATATACAGACTTATACAACCATCCTCTGGTTGACGATTCTCAATCGAATAATTTCGAAACAAAATCTCAAAAACCACCCAATCTGAGCAAAGATGTATATTTTAATTTGCTCACCACATTAATAATTTAGTACCACAATAAGATTTATCAACTCTTGGCAAAACGGATTTCGCAAAGAGAGAAATCTTTATGCGTGTATGCCAAGTAACTACACCATAAAAATCCGACCAAAAAAATCTTATAATTCAATTACTAAATTATTAATCAAAATGAAAAAGACAATACTAATAACACTTTTAAGCATAATTGTTTTACCACTATTTTCCGCTGACAAAATCAGAGGATATATTTATGATGAACAAAAAGAGCCGATAATTGGAGCACACGTTTATTGGGAAAAATCAATGAAAGGTGTTTCGTCAGATATTAAAGGCTATTTCGAAATAGAAACAACAAAAAAGCATGAACATCTGATAATATCTTTCACAGGATATGTATCGCAAAGCTTGCATATTGATGACTATTCCGAAGAGCTGATTATCTATCTGAAAGAGGATGCTCAACTTTTAGATGAATTGGTTGTTAGTCGACGTGCTGTAGGAACAGTAACACAACGCTCATCGCTGTTACAAACCCAAAAAATATCAAGCGCAGAAATCTGTCGCGCTGCATGTTGTAATCTGAGCGAAAGTTTTGAGACCAATCCTTCAGTTGACGTTGCTTATAGCGATGCCGCAACCGGAGCGAAACAGATTAAACTCCTCGGATTGTCGGGAACTTATGTGCAGATGCTTACCGAAAACTACCCCAATTTCCGCGGAGCAGCTGCTTCGTACGGTATGGACTACGTTCCGGGAGCATGGATGGAAGGAATTTATATCTCGAAAGGTACTTCATCGGTCAAAAACGGATATGAAGCTCTTGCAGGACAGATAAATGTGGAGTACGCAAAACCCAAAACAATGGACAAGTTCTCTCTCAATGTGGTAGCAAACGATGCGTTGAGAGCCGAAGGAAATGTTGACGGCAGCATTATTCTAAACGAAAACTTATCAACTGCATTTTTTGCTCACTACTCAAGTGACACAAAAGCGCATGACAGCAATGAAGATGGTTTTATGGATTATCCGTTATTGAGACAGTTAAACCTGATGAATCGATGGTATCATGATATTGACGGGAAATACATTGCACAGTACGGAGTTAAATATATCAATGAGGACAGAAAAAGCGGACAATATACAGATAATCTGCAAATTCCCGACCCATATGAAATCTCTTTGAAAACCAATCGAGGTGAATTTTTCACAAAACAGGCATATCTTTTAAAAACCGGAGAACTAAACGAAAGTTTCGCGCTAATTGCATCTGCTACATTGCACGAACAAAAATCGATGTATGATAAAACCCTATACAATGTTTTACAGAAAAACATTTACGCAAGCTTGATGTACGAAAATGACTTTTCGAAAATGCACAATTTAAGCACCGGATTGAGTTTGAATTATGATGAATTTGACGAAACTCTAAAAGAAACTAAATACCTGCAGGATGAAATTGTTCCGGGTGCATACGTTCAATACACCTTGAATCTGAATGACAAATTTATGCTGTTAGCCGGTATTAGAGGCGACTATAGCTCACGTTTTGGTTTCTTTGCCACACCAAGATTGCATCTGAAATACAATCCTGCAGAGTGGTTGCATTTGCGCGGGTCTATCGGAAAAGGGTTTCGCACAGCTAATATACTTGCCGAAAATAACTTCCTTCTAGCAAGTTCCAGGGAAATAGATATTGCCGACAACTTGAAACAAGAAGAGGCGTGGAATGCAGGTGTTAATGCTACTTTCTATATCCCACTATTCGATAAAGAGATGACCATTACCGGAGAGTATTACCACACTCGTTTTATCAATCAGGTTGTTGTTGATGTTGATAGCGACCCGCATAAAGTTAGCTTTTATAATTTAGATGGTGGCAGATCTTATTCAAACAATGCACAAATAGAGGTTAGCTACCCGTTCTTTGAAGGATTTACATTTACTGTAGCGTACAGATATACACGCGCGATGACAGATTTCAAAAACCCAGAAACAGGCGAAGTGAAATTCCTTTCAAAACCATTGATGAACGACTACAAAGGACTTATTACCGCATCGTATCAAACACCGCTCAGAAAATGGCAATTCGACGTAACTACGCAATTTAATGGTGGCGGAAGAATGCCGACACCTGCAGCAGACAATCCTTTATGGGATGATAGATTTTCACCATTTACTATATGCAATGTGCAGATTACCAAATTCTTCCGCAATTTATCGATTTATATCGGAGCAGAAAACTTATTTAGTTTCACACAAGACAATCCTATTATCGATGTATCAAACCCACGCAGTCCTAACTTTGACGCGACAATGGTTTGGGGACCTGTTCACGGAAGAAAGATTTTCGCAGGATTACGTTATAATATACCGAGATATTAACATTGAAAAAAATTACATAAATAAAACAACTACAAAATGAAAAAATTAATTGTATTAATCGCCGCTTTAGTTGCTTTATCATCAACAAGCGCTGTATTAGCTCAAAAACAGAAGAAAGCGAACAACAAAGAAACCGTAGAGTTTTTCGTTACAAGCGAAAAAATATGTAAAAATTGTGTGCGCAAAGTAAAAGACAATATTCCCTTTGAAAGAGGTGTAACGGGACTGGAAGTAAATGAGGAAGATAACACTATAATTATAACTTTTCGTAAAGATCGCACTTCGGTAGAGAAATTGGCAGAAGCTATCAACAAATTAAAATTGGAAGTTGCAGTAGTTACCGACGATACAGAATTTGAAAGTGTAGAAGAACACAAGCATGATGCAGAAGGGCACAAGCATTAAAAACAAGACAAAGTAGACAATAAAAAAACCTATCGTAAAATTTACGATAGGTTTTTTTGTGCGGCTGAAGGGACTCGAACCCCCACGGATCTCTCCACTAGATCCTAAGTCTAGCGCGGCTACCAATTACGCCACAGCCGC